>DATAJN010000548.1:0-10521 GCA_036262105.1 Ilumatobacteraceae bacterium | reverse complement strand
GTCCGGGATCGTCACGGGGATCGTCCATCGCCGGGTCGTCGAGACTGGTGGGCTCCGTGCCAGTCAACGCAAGCTCGTGCGTCGGGCCGGCCTCATCTACGTCGTACAGGTCGCTCTCACGATCGCGATTCTCGCCGTCAGGTCGTGGCGCGAGGTGGGTAGCTTCGGCAATGTGCCGACCTGGGCCGAGTCGGGCGGCGTAGGGCGAGGCATCCTCTCCGTTCTCCGCCTGCGCCTCGAGCTGGATTTCAACGACATCCTGCCGATGTACGTGTGCTTCCTTGCCTGGGCTGTTCTCGCCGTCGCTCTCCTCCGTCGACGTCGTGCTTGGTTGGTCGCGCTGATCTCGGTGGCCGTCTACGTCGTTGCGCAAACGATCGGCGGTCTTGCCCTCAAGCCCGACAGTTGGAACATCGGCAGCTGGCAACTCCTTTTCACCGCAGGGTTGCTCGTCGGCTGGTCGTGGGAACACGAACGCCTCAATGTGACGTACCAGTCGCGTCGGCGACTCAGCCTGGTGGCCCTCGGCGTATGGGCGGGTCTCTTCGTTTGCGCATTGGTGGCCCGAGCGAGCATGGAGCACGAGTTCGGCCGCGCCCTCGACAGGTTGAACGGTGGTTGGTTGGCGTTCGTGTTCGCCGGCGCGGCGATGCTCGTTGCGTTCCCCCTCCTCGACCGGCTGTGGCGCGTGAGGCGACTCAACCGACCGCTGCGGGTCGTGGGCGTCGTGGGATCCAAGGGTCTGCCCGGGTTCGTTACGATGGTTCTCGCCATCCTGGTGCTCGACCTCGTCCCCTCGATCCCGCGCAGCGACCCGGTGAACCTCGCCGTGATGGTGCTGTGCGGGTGCGCCGAGTACGTCGCGCTCCGCCGGCACCGACACGCTCGGTGGCATCCGGTCAGCCGAGCACTCGGCAACCACGAGCGGCTCAGTGGATCGAAGCGCTCTCGAGTCGCGACATCCGCAGGGAGCGGATCTGACTGACGCTGGCGACGACCGACTGGTGTGGGCGTTGCCGCCATTGACGAGCCCACTGGACGAGGTCGGCTCCGTCCATCGGCCGACCGAACATGTAGCCCTGCCCCGCGTCGCACCCGATTGCTTCGAGCAGATCGAGCTGTTCTGACCGTTCGATCCCTTCCGCGACGACGAACTTGCCGAGCGCGTCACCGAGCGCCACGATGGCAGTGGTGAACGCACGTTGCGACGCCGACGACTCGAGATCATCGATGAACGGCTTGGCGATCTTGATCACGTCGACGGGCAACGACTGCAGATAAGAGAGTGACGAGTAGCCCGTGCCGAAGTCGTCGAGCGCGAGTCGCAGACCGATGGTCTTCAGCTGCTGCAAGGTCTCGATGGTTCGGTCGGCCTGCTCGGACATCAGATTCTCGGTGATCTCGATCCCGAGGCGGATCGGCGCCAAGCGATGCCGTTGGATCGCTGCTGCGACATCGTCGACCAGCGTCGGTTCTTGGAAGCTGCGCGGCGACACATTCACGTTGACCCATGGCACCAGGCCGGGGTGCGATGCATCGACCTCGGCAAGCCATTCGCAGGCCTTGTCCATCATCAACATGTCGATCGCCACGATCAGACCGGTCTGTTCGGCTACCGCCAGGAAGCTCTCCGGGCTCAGTTCTCCGAGGGTGGGGTGGTACCACCGCACGAGGGCTTCGACGCCGAGCAGGTCTTGGCTCGACAGCCTGACGATCGGCTGGAAGTGGATCGCCAGTTCATGGCGATCGAGGGCTCGCTGCAGATCGCTGTGCAGGTTGAACCGATGCAGGTTCGATTCGTACATCGACGGTTCGAACATCACGACGCGGTGCTTGCCCTGAGCCTTTGCGATGTACATCGCCGTGTCGGCGTTGCGCATCATCGTCTCGGGATCTGCCCCGAACTGGATGAGAGCGGTTCCGATGCTGGCTCGAATGCCAAGCTGGGGTTGCGTCAGGGTTGCCGGCAGGTCGAATGATTGCAAGATCGCCGCAGCAGCGGCTGTTGCGTCCGTCGCATCGTCGATGTCGCACAACAAGATGGCGAACTCGTCGCCGCCGAGTCGAGCAATGACATCAGCGTCAGCAAGACAACTCTTCAATCGAGCGGCAACCTCGACGAGGAGGGCATCGCCGATGGCATGTCCAAAGCTGTCGTTGACCGTCTTGAAGTCGTCGAGGTCGATGAACAACACGGCACCGCGACTGCCGTCGTGATCGTCGATCGCTTGCTGCAGGTGCGTACGGAACAGGGTGCGGTTGGCCAATCCGGTCAGCGGATCGTGCAGCGCTTGAAAGGTCAACTTGCCCTCGAGCACCCGTAGCTGCTCGAGTGATTGTTCGAGGCGGCCGTTCTCCAGCGCCGTCGTCGTGTGGTTGGCCAGCGTCTCGGCCAGCCGAGCATCCGTCGCGTCGAACCCGACCACCTCACTGAGCCGGTTGGCGATCACCAACGCGCCGGCAACCCGGACCTCGTTCCGCAACGGAGCAACGATTGCATCCCGGTATCCGCTCAGCGCCAAGAACTCGCCTGCCTTCCCCTCGGCGCCGTCTCGCAGAATCGAAGCCTCGCCAGATGCCAACAGTCCGATCAACACTTCATGACCTTCGCCGAGGACCTGCAACGTCTCCACTTGATCGCCAGGTCCAACGCGCACACATACGGATTGGGCGTTCGACTCCGTGAGGTAGATCAATTCGGCGGCTCCGGCATTGAAGGTGTCACAGGTATGTCGAAGCAGGTCGACGATTGCGGTCTCCAACTCGGACGACTGGTGGAGCAACTGCGTCGACTGGTACAAGAAGTCGAGGCCCTCGTGGCGGCGACGTTGTGTCGTGTACGCCCAATTCGCCAGGTACGTGCCGGCCGTCGGAACGACCAACAGCCAGGCGACATCGGGCTGCGCGTCGAGGACGACCGCGGCGATGATGCCGAGGCTCGTCGTGAAGATCGCCGCGATCAGGCCGAAGCCCGCACCGGACCGCAGATCTGCCGTCCGCCAAGAACCGGTCGAGATGGAGATGACCACGAACACGAGGACGACGGAGGTGAGTGCTTCGATGAGCAGCGCCAAGCCGCCCTCCAACAAGACGGCCTGATCGAGCGGCGAGCGATGCGTGGCGAGCCATCGGAACACGGCGACTGCGATGATCGTCGTCGACGCAAAGACTGCGGCATTGAACAGCAGCTTCAGCGGGCCCTGCTTGCGATGCAGCGCGAGCGCCGCACCTGCACCGAGCAGCTGGGCTCCTAGGAGAACGAGTGGCTGGGCGAAGAACAGTCCAAGGGCCAACGGCAGCTCGACGAGAGAGAAGGTGTGCGCATCGGCGCGGATGCGAAGGTGGACCACGAAGATCTCGGCGAGCGCGAAGAGGATGGCCAGCACCGGCAACGCCACGAACCACTGCCAGCTGGTCGTCGCCGACCACTCCTGGCCATCGAACACCAGAGCTGCCACCAGTGCTGCGATGGCCCACAGAGCGAGCGAGTAGGCCGCGATCCTCGTGTGGGTTCCCACGGCGCGCCGCGCGCCCGCCGCGGACTTGGCGTTGTCGCGTCGTTGCCTGGTGGCACTCACCCTCTAGTGATCGGCCTGAAGTACCTGGACATGAGGCACAATCACTGGCTCGACGGTGGTCGGCCGTTCACGGAGCATCAGCCCCAGAGATCTCCTGACCAGCTGGACCCCGACCACGACGACCCCGACCACGACGACCCGGACCATGTGGAACCGGACCAGGTCGAGCCGGACCAGGTCGAGCCGGACCAGGTCGAGCCGGACCAGGTCGAGCCGTTCCACTGGCCACCGGACCAGCTACTGCCGGCCGTGGCGGAGGTGAACGGCTTACCGAAGATGTCGACCTCACCCTGCAGGATGACCCCATCCTTGGTCAGGTGGTCTCGGCCACGAGACAGCTCGACCGAGCCCGTTCCCGTGGCCGGAGCGAATTCTTGCGTCGGATACGTGGAAGGCGTGTAGTTCGCCAACCTCCACAGATCCAGCGATCCCTCGCCCTGCGAGCTCGGGAAGGCGAAGAAGAGGTCCTTGGCCTGCCCCTTCAGGAAACCCTTGACCTGGTCGGGTGTCATGTTGGGGTACTTCTGCAGTAACAGTGCGACCGTCCCCGACGTGATGGCGGCCGCCTCTGATGTGCCGCTGCCACGGAAGAATCGTGTTCCGAGCAGGCCTTCGGGGTGATTGGCATCGATGAACGAGTTGGGCACGCGAAGGCCCTGGAGCTTGGTGCCGACAGCAACGAGGTCAGGCTTGCGAGCGCCACGTACGTTCGAGCTCGCCGAATACGCTCCAACGGTGTCGTCGAAGTCGAAGGCGGTGCCCTTGGTGTCGTAACCGCCGACCGCCAGGACGTTCGGGTTGTACGCAGGATCCGCCAGGCCGGGAGCTCCCACACCTCGCTGGAAGCCGGTGTTGCCGGCGGCGGCGACCACCACGATGCCGGCCTTCCACGCTCGTTCGGCGGCGTAGGAGAGCGGATCCACGAGGGACGGTTGCGTCGAGTTCGTGCCGTACGACAGGTTGAGCACGCGGATGTTCATGCCGTTGTCGTGGCGATGGTCGACCACCCAGTTGATGGCAGCGATCATCTGCGTGACGTCGACGCCTCCGTCGGCGGTGCCGACCTTCACGCTGACGATTCGCGCATCGGGAGCGATTCCTCGATACTGACCGGCAGGCGCATTCGAATACGGCTGCTGCAGCGTCGAATCCTTGCCGGCGATCAAACCGGCGATGAAGGTGCCGTGGCCGTTGGTGTCGAGGTGCGCAAGGTTCGGAGCCTGCGACTCGAGCGAGAGGTCGGGACCGTTGATGATCTTGTTGGGTGTGGCCAGGCCCTCGACGGGTGCCACGCCCGTGTCGATGACTGCGACGTCGACGCCTGCACCGGTGATGCCCTGGTTCCAGAAGGCGGTGGCGCCGATGTTCTCGGTCATGGCCTTCATCGAGTAGGCGTCGAGGTTCGGGTCGTAGGAGGCCGCCGACGCAAACGAGCTGGTGCACAGGATTGGCGCAACCGTGCCGATCGCCAACACCGCCGCAACAACGCGTCCTTTGGTCACCATTCGACGCGGCCGTACAGGGCGTCCGCCCCACGTCGCGCCGCGCGCCATCTTGATCTCTGCCATCTCGTCCGCCCGTCCTCGATGAAATACCTTCAGTTGTGCTCGAAGCGCCCGCCCTGAGCTTGATTGCGACAGCACCGGGTGCCCGGTTCGTCGCAGGGCGCTATCCAACGGCATCCGGTCGAATAACGCAAGAGCCCGGGGCGAAGTTTGCACAACACGTGAGGTACTTGACATGACCTTGAGCTCTTGGTCACGTTCAGTCGCATGGCGTGCGGAGATGTCACGGATGGTGACGCTCGATAGCCCGCTTTCGAGTCCTGAGTGTCCGTCTCCGACCGACGCACGCAGTTGCGCGGTCAGTTCTCGATCAGATTGACTCTCCGCATGGCGGAGCGCGTGCGACGATCCGAGCACAGACATGGGTGGATCGTCATCGCCACGGTCGTGACGACGTCTCCGCCGAATGGGAGTAGGCGACGCGGTGGTGAAGCCCGAGACGAAGGGCGTGTCGGTCGCCTCGTCCGCCGACGCGTACCAGCTCCGTGCCGCGGCGCAGGAGCAGGCCTCTGTCATCGCACCGATCGCTTCGACGGCACTTGGCCCTTGTGGCGCTGCGAGCCCAGGCCTCGATTCCGTTGGGCCGGCGTCACCGGCCGTCACGGCCTCGGTCGTCGACGACATCGGTGGCGCCGGCTGGCGCGCTGTGCTCACCCTTGACCCAGGTCAGTATCACGCGTTTCGTGCGGCACTCGAACCGGCGGCCGGCAAACAACTCGCACTCATCGCCGATGGGGTGGTGGTGCTCGCCTTCGGGTCAGGCGTGCCGGCGCTCAGCTCGATGGCCGACCACCGCTGTCCGAGGACCAGGCCAGGCTGGCGGCGGCGACTTTCAGCGTCGATTCCGACCTCCCGTTCGAGCTGGTCCCGCCGGCACTCCCTCCACCACCCGGCCCCCGAGTCTCCACCGACTTCTGGACGGCGGCCCTCGGCGTGTGGATCTGTGGCGCTTGGCTCGACAACGCGCCGGCGTTCGGTCTCGACACCGGAGTGCACTCTCATGGCGACGGCCTGGTCTACATTCACCCGTTCACGGATGACGAGGCCGGTGACAGGGCGACGCTCGGCCTCTTCATCGGACGAGGCGGATGGACAGTGTCGACGGATCTGCTCGCTGTCTGGGATGGGGTGGAGCACGCTTCCGGCTCCACCTGCCCCGGAGGTCGCGCCGCTAGCGTGCGCTGGTGGGTGGACGGCGTGGAGCAGCACGGCGACCCGAGCGCGTTCAGGCCGCACAACGGCGAAGTGATCGTGCTTGGATTCGATGCCGACCCGCCCCCGGGTCCACCTCCGCAGTTGGCCGCACTGTTCGTGCCGGCGCTCGGACCGGCGGTCTCCTAGGAGCACTCTTTCATCTCGCCGAGGGCGGCTACACCGCCCGCTGATCCTTCGACTGATTGCGGATGCACAAAGTGGTATTTCCAAGCTGCTCCGCGCGCTCTACGATTCGGATTGCACGAACGGAGGGGTTCAGTGAGGATCTTCGTGAGCTACGCCCGCCGCGACCGCGAGGCGGTTGATGCACTGCTGCAGGACATGCGTAGGGCGCGCCACGACGTCTGGGTCGACGAAGAGCTCACCGGTGGCCAGAGTTGGTGGGACACCATCCTCGGAACGATTCGTGGCGCCGATCTCTTCGTCGTAGCGCTCAGTCCCGATTGGCTGACATCGAAAGCCTGCGCTGCGGAACTGGGCTATGCAGTGGCCTGCAACCGCACCCTGCTCCCGATCATGGTCGCCCGTGTCTCGCCGCAGATGGCGCCGCAGGTCGTCGCCGATTCGCAGATCGTCGACTACCTCGAGCGCACCCCCGACACAGCGATCGCCCTGATGACGGCGCTGTCCACGGCGCGGCCGGCGGGGACGCTTCCACAACCACTGCCGGTCCAGCCACCGGTGCCCATGTCCTACATGAACACCTACCGCGAACGGGTCGACGAGTTTAGCCTTTCGTTCCAGGAGCAGTCCCTGTTGCTCAGCGAGCTCCGCGCCCACCTCACCGCCGACGACGATCGTGACAGCGCGACCGAGCTGATCCGTCGTCTCCGTCGCCGCGGCGACATCACGGAATCGATCGGCAAGGAGATCGACGTGTTGTTGGCGTCGTCGCCGGCTACGACCTCTCGTTCCACAGGCACGGGCCCGGCGGTGTCGACGACTCCGGCCGGCTGGTATCCCGATCCCTACCGGCGGTACGAGCAGCGCTACTGGGATGGAACGGTGTGGACGCAATACGCGTCGCGAGGAGGGCAACGGGTGATCGACGCTCCGCCATCGTCGTCGAGCACTACCACAGCGGCACAGATACCGGCGACGCACTCAACCGCGACAAGCCCGGTTGCTCCCGTAACGACCCCGGCCGGCAAGTGGGACACGGGTACCTTCGTCTCGCTGCTGATCGTGAGCATGATCCCGTGCATCGGTCTCGTCGGTGTCATCATCGGTGCGATGAACTTGAAGAAGCCCGGCCGACATTCCCAGGCAATGGCGCTGCTGATCATCGGCATCGTCTCTACTGTGCTCATCTTTGCCGTCAACGCCCAGTTGAACACCGGCAGCGACTCCGGGTTCTGAACATGACGCTCAGCTGGAAGTCAGCTGACGGTGACAGTGGCGGTAGACGCCGGTCGTGGATCAACGCTGAGCACCAGCAACCCCATTCGTTCGGCACGCGCCGCGAAGTCGTCGGTGACGCTCGGCGGAACTTCGCCTTCTGGTGGGCGGATGGTCAGCGCTGCAATGGTTCCCCCGGCGGCCAGCACCTCGGCGCGGCCGAACAGCTGCACGTGCGCCGCGAGGTACCACTCGTGACTTGGAGCATCGTCGTTCTCCACCATGCTGCAGCCGTCAACCGTCGAGACGTGCTGCACGACGGTTTCGAAGCGCGTGACCCATTCGGGACCGGCATCCATCACCGATTGCTTGACGAACTCGTCGCGGCCGATCGTCAGCACGACATGAGCGTTGATCCCTCGTTGGATAGCCTCTTCGAGCACGATGAGATCGGCACCCGCCGCTGCGGCAGATACGACATCGGACGGTCGCAAGGTCGCCAGCAATCGGGCGACGCGGGCCCGCACGACAGGCACCTGAGTGGCAGGAAATCGAATGACGCGTCGGCCCGGCAGGTCGATGCGATTGCCCGAGTGAACCAACAACACGTCGGCAGGGTACCGCCGATGGTTGCAGCGAGGAGGCACGATGACAGAGAAGCGTGACATTGGAGTCGCCCTCTCAGGCGGCGGCCACCGAGCAACCGCTTTCGGGCTCGGGGTGTTGCTCGCGCTCGTCGATCAGCACCTGAACCAGCGGGTCACCTCGATCAGCTCCGTGTCGGGTGGTTCGATCGCCAACGGCATCGCCGCCAGTGGACCCGACTACGGCACGGTCGAAACGCAGGAGTTCGAACGTCACATCGCTACCGCTTTGGCCACGATCTCCGACCGCGGACTGTTGCTCGGTGGCGCACCTGCCACTCGTGGTTACATGCGCCTGCTGATCGTCACTGCATGCGTCGCCGTCGCGGCAGCGTTGGTAGGCATCGTTGCCGTCGTCGGTCATTGGTGGATCGTTGCCGCGGTCGCTTTGGTCGCGGCGCTCGTGTCGGGGTTGGTCTCGTGGCGATCGTTCGGCAGTCGTTCGGTCCATACAGAGTCGGCAATTGACTCCGAACTGCTCGGCAATCGTTCGCTTCGACTGGCCGACCTTCACGCCTCACCGAGTTCGGTGCATCACGTGTTGTGCACCACGGAGTTGCAGACCGGCACTTCGCTGTACTTCTCCAACCGACTGGTGTATGGGTATGGATTCTCCGGTGTGACGGCGCCCGTCGATGTGCCGCTGGCCACCGCGATACAGGCATCGGCTTGCGTTCCCGGCGCGTTCGCACCGCGCGTCCTACCCTTGAGCGCGTTGGGTTTGACCGGCTCCGGTCGAGTCGTGCTCGTCGATGGCGGCGTCTACGACAACATGGCCGACGAGTGGGAGTACGGCTTCACCTCTCGAAAGAAGTCGTGGCCGGAGCTGTTGCAGGCACAAACGGATCCGGCGGCCCTCCTGATCGTCGCCAACGCTTCCGGAGGCTGGAACGATCTCAAGCCGATCGCCGGTGGTCGACTGCGTCTGGAGCTTGCCGGCGTGATGCGTTCAAAGGATGTCCAGTACGACGTGTCGACCGCGCATCGTCGCCGAGCGCTGGCGGCGCTGTTCCGCGACGACGATGCCAAGACATTCGACGGCGTGTTCGCCCAGATATCGGCGAGCCCGTACGCGATCACCGAGCAATTTGCCACGCGCCCGAATCGACCGGCGGATGAGAAGTCACGCCGTGCTGACGAGGCGCGGCAGTTTCTCGATGGCCTGGGCTACACCGCCGACGGGTGGTCGACGTTGGTTCGAACGACGTCTGGTGTGCCGACCACCCTGGCCCGGCTCGGTCGCGAGACGACAGCGGCACTGCTGGAACACGGTTACATGCTGACGCTGGTCAACCTGTACGTGCTGCATGGTCTCGGCGAACTGCGGACGATCGACCGTGCGCGCTTCGGCCGACTAGCCGCTGGACTCACGGCATGAGCGGTCAATAGGCGTGTCGATCAACAGGCCCGACAGCTCCGCAGCCGGCGCGGCCGCGCAGCCGGCCGTCATTGACGCGTCGTCTGCGAATGAACATGACGGCGCCGACGACCAGCCTGTGGTCGAGATCACGATCATCCACTCCAGCCTGGCGTGCGCCGACTACCCGTTGATGATCGGCGGCTTTGCAGATCATACGCTCGGCGGGCAGGAACGATTCATCGACCGACAGTTTGCCGGGCTCTTGTCATCGTGGACGGAGGTCGATCTGTTTCCGACCGAGGTCGGCACGTCGCGGTTCATCGAGCCCAGTCCCGACGCCGAGACCGAGCCGCCGGGGTGCTACGTCATCGGCCTTGGTTCGGTGGTCGACCTGCAGCGTGAGCAGCTCACGTTCGGAGTTCGTCAGGCACTCGTGGACCGTTGTGTCCGCTTGTACAGCGAGCACCTGACTGGTGGCGACGATGATTCGCCGATCGAGGTCGGCGTATCGACCTCGTTGATGGGAGTGAGTGCCGACCACGGTCTGCGCGTCGAGGATTCGATTGCCGGCATCGTCGAGGGTGTCTTGCAAGCGAACCAGAAGTTGGCGCACTACGAGTCGTCGCGTGCCGGCGACGGGCGCGTCGTGCGTGTTACCGCACTGCAGTTCGTCGAGCGCTTCGCCGAGCAGGCCAATCTCGCTGCGGTCGCCCTGCGCTCGTTGTCGTCGGCAGTACATCTCGCCAGCTCCTACGACGCCCTCCGCTCGATCACGGTCAGCGAGCGTCCCGGTGGTCTGCCGCTCGGGGCAACCTTGACCG
>DATAJN010000547.1:0-3809 GCA_036262105.1 Ilumatobacteraceae bacterium | reverse complement strand
CTCGAGGGTGTGCTCGCTCTGAAGCCGCCACATGTGTCGGCGTATGCCCTCACCATCGAGGCCGGTACTCCGCTTGCCGAAGATCCGTCACGTCATCCCGACGACGACGACCTCGCCGACAAGTACGAGCTCGCCGACGACCTGCTGACCGCCGCCGGGCTGCCCAACTACGAAGTCAGCAACTGGGCCATGCCAGGTCACGAGTGCCGACACAATGTCCTCTACTGGCGGCAGGGCAACTACCGCGGCTTCGGTTCCGCCGCGCACTCACACCAAGACGGCCATCGCTGGTGGAACGTTCGCACGCCCGAGCGCTATGTGGCGGCCGTGTGTGCGGGTGAGTCGACCGAGGCCGCCGGCGAGACGCTCGATGATGAAACGCGTCGTATCGAAGGCCTGCAATTGGCGTTGAGAATGACCGACGGAGTCCCGATTGACACCCTCGATCCGAGCGGTCTCGACGATCTGGTCGTGACCGACGGTGACCGCGTGAGGCTGACGCGTCACGGTCGACTACTGGCCAATGAGGTGTCCCTCCGCCTTCGCTGACTGCTAGTCTCTGCGTCCTGCGAGGGCGTGTAGCTCAGTTGGTTAGAGCGCTACCATGACACGGTAGAGGTCCCGGGTTCGAGTCCCGTCACGCCCACCGAAACTAGTTGGTCGATGCGGCTATTTGACGCTACAACACCAGCGGTTCAATCGCGTGCACGGGTTGGGGCGCGAGCTACCTGTGTCGGCGGATGAAGCAGACGCAGTACTCGTCAATGTCCCCTGACGCCAGGAAGTGCAAATTGTCGAGCATGTGGTTGTGCCCGCGCTTGAAGTGCCGGAAGATGCCGGTGGCATCGAGGACGGTCAGTTCCCAGGTGCCCTGGAGGATGGACCCCTTCGCCCCGTCGTCAAAGGTCTTGGTGTGCTCTGCACCGGCGATGAATTGCATCGACAGTGCGCCACCGGGCAGGTCGTAGGCGCACAGGTTGCCGTTGAACTGGACGTAGAAGTCGCCGACGGCAGTGAGTGCATCCTCGCTCCCGGCGATTCCACTCACCGGGAACATCGGCACCGTCGAGTAGGAACCGTCGTTCAAGTCAATGCCCGACAACCCGAGATCCGGTGCCTGGGCCGCTGGCTTGTAGATGCCCTTCAACAACACAGCAAAGGCGTGTTCAACTTCACGCTCGCGGTTCCCTTCAGCACTCACCTGTTGGGGCACCACCACCAGTCCAGCGGCCCCGGCCAGCGCCCCTCCGATGAGGGCTCTCCGTCCGATGAGCGGGCGTACATCACTGTGCGTTGTCATTGGTATCTCCCTTTATTTCATAGGTATAGAACCCCTTGGGTACGGCTAGGGGCTGTCCTCGTGTGACAGCCGATCGTCGAGATCCTGCATAGTACGCCACCTGAAATGGTGAGGCGTCCGTACCTTTCTGCCGCCCGTGTTCTCACAGTCGACGGTCATGGCTCACTGGTTCAGCAAACGGGTCAGCATTGGCCTTGGAGCGGCAGACTTCTGTTGTCGATCATCCGCGTCATCCGCGAAAGGTGTAACTACATTTCGCTTGAGTGCGTTGGAGCCATGACACGGTAGAGGTCCCGGGTTCGAGTCCCGTCACGCCCACTTCGTACCTGGTCAACCTGGGTATTGAGGCTCCACACACCAACTGAATCGGTCCGCGAAAACGTCGTGGACCACTACCGTGGAGGACGTGTTGTGGAGCTACACCGGGCAGATCTGGAAGACTTCTCGGTCGATTCCAAGCTGGATGGCCTGGCAGAAGCGACGATCAAGGGATACGTCGATTAGATCCGACGCTATGCCGAGTGGTGCGAGAAGCAAGGCTTGCAGGCAACTACCGTGCGAGCTGCGCGGAGCTACCTCTCGACTCTCACCCCGTGGACCGGGTTCATGTGCGCTCGCGCGACCAGCTTCTACGTGAGCGTCAACGCATCGTGGAGTTGCTGGCCGATCTCCCGGCGTCGTGGACCAACGTGCGCAAAGTGCTCAATGAGTTGCAGGCCATCGTTTCCGCGCCGACGTAGGGGACAACGTCCCCGCTGAGCGACGACGAAGCGCCCTTGCGAGGTCGGGTCAACCGCACTCACACTGATCACTTGGAGCCAGGAAGTCTGACTTTCAGATGGAGGAGATGTCGGCATGAGCATCAACGCATTCGGACTTGGCGTCGGAAGCAGTGACGCTCAACCGTTCCGTGGTTCGGACTTCCACATGCCATTCAAGTGGGCCTCGGGCGGCGAGGGAATCCGCCCCGGTCCGCGAGCGATACCGGGAATGACCTTCGTGTTGTTCGGAGATGGACTCGTCCTCGCCACCACGACGTTCGTGGGCTGCTCGAAACGAGACCATCGCTGGGAACATCGACCCACGGATGGCCGTCGTCTCGACTACGGCCACGGTTGGGTCCTCGACCTCGATCCGAACGACTGGGTCGGAGTGGAACACGCCCTGCGACGCGGAGGGTCAGTCTTACCGCTACGGGCACCTCTCCGACGACGGTCGGTTTCGGCAAATAGTCGAAGCCCACTCCTAGCCAAACCTGACCGCTGTTTCGCTAGCGGAGCGATGACTCGGGGGAACGACGGCAAGTTGCCTCAGCGCGGCCGGGGTCTGACCTTCAGGGCACTTTTCGCTTGAGTGCATCAAGCCTGCCGACGAGATCGTCGTATTGGGAGATCCCCTTGAGGAGTTCCTTGACGATCTCGATGGCCACGTCCGATTCGGTTAGGCGGGTTCGGTCCGACCCATGCGCCGAGCACGCCGTCTCAGGCGCGACCGGCGCAATTCAACCGACTTCGCGCTTATCATGCAGCTCGACGTGACTAGCACCAGTCCGATTGGTTGACGGTCGTTCAGATGGCTGGATGATGGTTGCGGGCGAGCTGACGGTCAAGCGACATGGCGTAAGGCTCGCCCACGGAGGTGTAACTACACCTGTGAACTCTCCTCGGAGTGGCTTTCGAGGCTGGAAGCCTTTACGTGCGTTGGAGCACTACCCAGGTGAATGACTGGTTGATGCCGGAGGGTGTGACGTGCTCTTCGCGTTCGTGTTCGATCAGCGAGAAGGCTGGGGAGAAGACGGTGGCGAGTTCGTCGGCGGTGTAGCGGCACACTGGTAGGCCCGAGCAACGGGTTGGGCCGTCCTCGGCGAATGTTGCCAGCACCACGCTGCCGCCGCCGCGCACAGCGTCGGAGGCGATGGCGACGTAGCGGTCGCGATCGGTTTGCTCTGTGAGGAAGTGGAACACGGCGCGGTCGTGCCAGATGTCGTAGCGGCGGTCGGGCGTCCAAGTGGTGATGTCGCTGGGGACGAAGGTCACTTCCTTGGCGTGGGCACCCAGGCGTTGGCGCACCACGGCTAGGGCAAGGTCGGACACATCGATCACGGTGACATCGGTGAAGCGACAAGCAACAAGTTGATCGACGAGTAGTGACGTGCCTGCGCCGATGTCGATGATGACAGCGGGTTGTCCATGCGTGATCTGTTCGATGAGCCGAAGCGAGATCTGCGGGTCACCCTGATGCCAACTCAACTCCGTCGACGGGCGGGTCGCATAGATGTCATCCCAATGATTGCTGCGTTCGGACACACAACCAGATTGCCCGACTCGATGGCGAAGCGACAGGGCCGAACGGCTGCTCGGCGCAGCGGGTGCCGGTCTGGTTTGTCGTGGGATTCATGGTCAAATGGCGTTGTGGTGATTGCGCCCGAGAGTGAGCGGTTATCGAACCGGGCGCGCCGGTTGGCGTGGGCGACAATCGGTTGGAACGTGATCGAAGCTGTTGTGGCAAT
>DATAJN010000546.1:0-2498 GCA_036262105.1 Ilumatobacteraceae bacterium | reverse complement strand
ATGACCAGGCATATCCACATGCGCATAATGCCGCTTCGTCGTCTCATACTCGATATGAGCAATCGAAATCGTGATCCCCCGCGCCTTCTCCTCCGGCGCCTTATCAATCTGATCAAACGGCGTGTACTTCGCCAACCCCTTACCCTCCAACGTCTTCGAAATCGCAGCAGTCAACGTCGTCTTCCCATGATCAATATGACCCATCGTGCCAACATTCACATGCGGCTTCGTACGCTCAAACTTCGCCTTGCTCATTGCTATCTCCGTCTTTCGGGGATCATCCGTGGGTTGTCAAAGAACGCAGGGAGTGTAGCGGCGCAGGCCACCGGCGCGCACCTGCAGTGATCGACAATCTCCGTCCGAAGAACGACATGGGCCGCTTTCTCGCGCCCGCGTAGGCTGCGACGGTGTTCACCGCGGGCAACCTGATCCTCGGGTCGATTGCCGGGCTGATCGTCGGTTTGTCGAAGACTGCACTGCCGGGTGCTGCCCTGGTGGCCAGTCCGCTGATCGCCGAGATCGTCGTAGGTCGGGCAATTCCCGGCACCACGCTGCCCCTCCTGCTCGCTGCCGACGTGTTCGCCGTTGCTTGGTACCGGCAGCATGCCCGATGGGACCTGCTGCGCCCGATGATCATCTCTGTCAGCGTCGGCTTCGCCGCCGGCGCTGCGTTCTTCGCG
Organism: Ilumatobacteraceae bacterium; assembly: GCA_036262105.1. GTDB lineage: Bacteria > Actinomycetota > Acidimicrobiia > Acidimicrobiales > Ilumatobacteraceae > JAENVT01. The sequence continues at coordinate 1,818 of DATAJN010000546.1, read as the reverse complement.
ATCGTCGGGTCGTCGACCCGAGTGATCGAGGTCGTCATCGGCATCAGCATCCTCCTCGTTGTCCTCGTGCAGAGCCGGCGGATGATCGGCCGCCAGCAGCCGGTGCAGCCGACACCGGTAGCGGCGGCGGTGTACGGCAGCACCGGCGGCTTCACCACGTTCGTCGCCAACGCGGCCGGCCCGATCCTCAACACGTATCTCGTCAGCCTCGGCCTCAACAAGGAAGAGATGGTCGGCACCTCTGCCTGGTTCTACTTCTCTGTGAATGCCGCCAAGGTTCCCGTCTATGTAGCTCTCGGCGAACTGACGAGTGGCGGACGTTTCATCACCGGCAGCACCCTCGCCTTCGACGCAGCACTGATGCCGGCCGTACTGGTCGGCCTGTTCGGCGGCCGCCGGCTACTTCACAGACTGCCCGAGAGGGCTTTCTTGATCGGTGTGCTCGTACTGTCGGCCGCAGGAGCCGTCAAGCTGCTGTTGCCCTAGTGGTCGAAGAAGGCAGAGGCTCGCTCACCGATGAGCACCGCCGTGCAAGCTGGGCCCCGTGACGGTGCGGTGGGCAGCACCGACGTGTCGACGACACGCAAGCCCTCGACGCCGCGCACTCGGCAGTACTGATCAACCACAGCCATCGCATCTTCGTCGGTGCCCATCGGAGCGCTGGAGCACAGATGCACCGCAGTGGTGATGTTGCCCTCGATCCAGGCGTCGAGCTCGGCGCCGTCACCGGGCGATGTCCGCCGCAACCCCAAGCCGCGCATCGCCGGCGAATCGATGATCGCCATGCCGATCTCGAGCGCGGCCTTCAGATGCGATCGATCGATCGACGAGTCGAGTGAGTGGTAATCGATCGCCGGTCGGCGACGCGGGTCGTCGGATACGAGCGAGATGTCGACGCAGCTCGAGGCTCGCTCGAGCAGTACGCCGATGACCAGCTCCACGGGCGAAGCGCCGGAACCGGGGACCAATTCAGCCATCGAAGTCAGGTAGGGCATCAGCGCCACTGGCACGTCGCCGACGATCGTGTCGAGGGCGACCTCGACGACTCCGGTCGCCGACGACCGTGAGAACGGCCTCGACGGCTCGAAGCCGAGGAACACCTGTGGATGGTCGCGGCACCGTGTACCCACACCGGGCAGATCTGCGACGACCGTGATTCCGTGGCGCTGCAACTGCGCCGCGGGGCCGATGCCGGACAGGAGCAACAGCTGGGGGGACATCACGGCGCCGGCGCACAGCACGATCTCGTCGCCGCTGAACGTCTGCACGCCGCCCGCCCGTTCGACTTCGACTCCGGTTGCCCGCTTGCCAATGAAGACGACGCGACGTGCCGAGATCTCGCTCTCGATCGTGAGGTTCGGACGATCCCGATGTGGTGCGATGTACGCCATCGCCGCGTTGAGCCGCAGACCGTCGACGATGTTTCGGGGCAGCGGGCCGTACCCCGGGATGCCGGGCACGTTCTTGTCGGGCTCCCCCGCGAAGCCGAGACCTTCGCACGCCTCGGTGAACGCCTGGCTCAGCGGATGCTGCTGCGGACCCAATGCGCGCGCAACCGGCATCGGCCCACCGTTGCCATGGAATTCGCCGGGCGGAAAGTCACGATCGTCCTCGAGCCGGCGAAGGAATGGCAGTACTTCGGCAAACGACCATTCGTCGTTACCGAGCGCGGCCCATCGATCGAAGTCGCCGGGAGTGGCCCGAACGAAGACTCCACCATTGACCGTGCTCGAACCACCCATCACCTTGCCGCGGGGAACAGTGATCCGCCGCGATTCGGTCAGCCGGGCGTCGAGGCTCCAATTCGCCGCATGTCCA
>DATAJN010000545.1:0-4555 GCA_036262105.1 Ilumatobacteraceae bacterium | reverse complement strand
GACGAGGTGCTGCAGTTCAGCGACCGCGAGGTGTCGAACGACATTCGCAAGGTCCTGGCCTCTGCCGTCGCCAACGCGCAGCACAACGACGAGCAAGATCCCGACGAGTTGTTCGTCAAGGCGTGTTTCGCCGACGAGGGTCCGACGCTGAAGCGGTTCACGCCACGCGCCCGCGGCCGCGGCAACCGCATCAACAAGCGCACGTGTCACATCACCCTCATCGTGACCCGCCTCGACGATGATCGCCTCGAAATCGTTCAGGCCCGCGAAGCAAAGCGCACAGCCGCCGGCCGGCGCCGTCCGGCTGCCGGAGGTACGAGCGCCAGTCGCAGGGCTCGTGTCGAGCGCAGCCGCCAGCGTGCAGCCGCAGCCCGAGGTGAAACACCGGAGACCCACGATCACGATGCCGATGATCTGCCGATCGGCGCACACGCGCCGCTCGACGACGGTGGTCAGCCGGAGGGGTACGAGATCAAGGGCAACGCCGACTCGATGCTCTACCACGTGCCGGGCACGCCCTTCTACGGTCGAACCGTCGCCGAGATCTGGTTCGACACCGCCGAGAACGCCGAAGCCGCCGGCTTCCAACTGCCACCGAGCCAGCGAGATGACGCTGAGGATGGCGCGAGCGATGCGAGCGAGGAAAGCGACGTGAACACGAGTGCCGAGGGAAGCGCCAGCGACGAGGCACAAGCGGCGCGAGGAGAAAGCGAAGCGGACGACGAGCCCGCAGAAGACGGGGCAGCGGACGCCAAGGAGGACAACTAAAATGGGCCAGAAGATCAACCCCTACGGGTTCCGCCTGGGTATCACCACCGACTGGAAGAGTCGCTGGTTCTCCGAGCGCGACTACAAGGAATACCTCACCGAGGACTGGAAGATCCGCAAAGCGCTGATGACCAAGCTGGAAAGCGCAGCCGTCAGCCGCATCGAGATCGAGCGCACTCGCGACAAGGTTCGCGTCGACATCCACACTGCCCGTCCCGGCATCGTCATCGGCCGGCGTGGCGCCCAGGCCGACGAGTTACGCGCGCTCCTGACGGAGATCACTGGCAACCCGAAGGTGCAACTCAACATCGTCGAGATCAAGAGCCCCGAGCTCGACGCCGCGCTGATCGCCCAAGGTGTAGCCGACCAGCTGGTCAACCGCATCGCTTTCCGGCGAGCCATGAAGCGCGCCGTGCAGAACGCCCAAAAGGCCGGTGCTCTCGGCATCCGCGTGCAGTGCTCAGGCCGCCTTGGTGGCGCCGAGATGAGCCGCACCGAGTGGTATCGCGAAGGTCGTGTTCCGTTGCACACGCTGCGCGCCGACATCGACTTCGGCGTTCGCGAGGCCCGTACCTCCAGCGGCCGCGTTGGTGTGAAGGTGTGGATCTACAAGGGCGACATCGTCCCCTACAAGAGCATCAACGAAGACAAGATCACTCGCGAGGCGGCCATGGCTGTCGGCGATCCGAGCGGTGCCGGCCAGCCCCGCCGAGTCGTGTCGTCAGCCGGTCGTCGCCCGGCCGATGGCGAGGTCGAAGCTGCCCCACTGATCAAGGAAGCCGATCCTGAGCTGGAGAAGCTGCTCGACGAAGAAGAAGAGATTGCTCGCCGTACGCACGGCGGTTCGGAAGCCCCGCACTTCCGTGGGGAGGACTGATTCATCATGCTGATGCCTCGCAAAGTTGCACACCGTAAGCACCACCGTGGCCGCATGTCGGGTCTCGCCAAGGGCGGCGACCACCTGGCGTTCGGTGAGTACGGCATCCAGGCCCTCGAGCCCGGCTGGCTGAGCGCCCGCCAGATCGAGGCCGCTCGTATTGCCATGACCCGTGCCATCAAGCGCGGCGGCAAGGTGTGGATCAACATCTTCCCCGACAAGCCGGTCACCAAGAAGCCGGCCGAGACCCGCATGGGCTCCGGCAAGGGCAACCCCGAGTTCTGGGTTGCCGTGGTCCGCCCGGGTCGCGTGCTCTTCGAGCTGTCGTATCCCAACGAAGAGATCGCCCGCAGCGCCATGTTCAAGGCGATTCAAAAGCTGCCCATCAAGGCTCGCATCATCACTCGCGAGGAGGCGTACTGATGGCCAAGTCAACCGCCGAGCTGAAAGAGCTCGACCTCGGTGCACTCGTCGACGAGCTCCGCGCCACCAAGCAAGAAGCGCTGAACCTTCGCTTCCGCAACGCCACCGGTCAGCTCGACAACAACGCCGAGATCCGCACCGTGCGCCGGCAGATCGCCCGTATCAACACATACATCCGTCAGCGCGAGATCGCTCTCGCCGAGGCTGGGAAGTAAGCAATGCCTGAAAAATCTGAACAGACCGACGAAGCTTCGACGCCTCGCCACAATCGCAAGACCCGCGAGGGTCTTGTGGTGTCCGACAAGATGGACAAGACCGCTGTCGTCGCGGTGATCGAGCGCGTTCGCCACGCGAAGTACGGCAAGTTCATGATGCGCACCAAGCGCCTCTACGCCCACGATGAGACCAACGACGCCAACGTCGGCGACAAGGTCCGCGTCATGGAGACCCGTCCGCTCAGCAAGAACAAGCGCTGGCGAGTCATCGAAGTCGTGGAGAGGGCCAAATGATCCAGCAGGAGTCCAGACTTCGGGTTGCCGACAACAGCGGTGCCAAAGAGGTGCTGTGCATCAAGGTGCTCGGCGGCACTCGTCGTCGCTATGCCTCGATCGGCGACATCTTCGTCGCCACCGTGAAAGACGCCATTCCGGGTGCAGGAGTGAAGAAGGGCGACGTCGTCAAGTGCGTCGTCGTGCGCACCAAGAAAGAGAAGCGCCGTCCTGACGGCAGCTACATCCGTTTCGACGAGAACGCTGCCGTGATCATCAAAGACGATCTGACCCCTCGTGGCACCCGCATCTTCGGGCCTGTAGGGCGCGAACTGCGCGACAAGAAGTTCATGCGCATCGTTTCGTTGGCACCGGAGGTGCTGTGACCATGAAGCTGAGAAAAGGTGACACCGTGAAGGTGATCGCAGGCAAGGACCGCGGTCAGGAGGGTGAAGTCGTCCAGGTCTTCCCCACCCAGAACAAGGTGCTTGTCAACGGCATCAACACTGCCAAGAAGCACTCGAAGGCCCGCCGTGCCAACCAGCCGGGTGGAATCATCGATCGCGACATGCCGGTCGACGCCAGCAACCTCATGCTGATGCACAAGGGCAAGCCGACCCGGGTCGGCTACAAGATTCAAAGCGACGGCTCGAAGGTTCGAGTCGCCAAGCGCAGCGGTGAGGTGATCGGATGAGCACAGCGACTGAAACCTCGACGATTTCTGTGCCGAGGCTGAAGCAGAGGTATCACGAGCAGGTCAAAGACGCCCTCAAGAGCGACCTCGGGCTGTCGAACGTGATGCAGGTGCCGAAGATCGAAAAGATCGTCATCAACATGGGCGTCGGCCGCGCCACCCAGCAGCCATCGCTGCTCGAAGGCGCGGTGAAAGACCTCACCCGCATCAGCGGCCAAAAGCCGATCATCACCAAGTCACGCGATTCGATCGCTCAGTTCAAGCTCCGCGAGGGGCAGTCGATCGGTTGCAAGGTCACCTTGCGCGGCGACCGCATGTGGGAGTTCTTCGATCGGCTGGTCAGTGTCGCAATCCCGCGCATCCGCGACTTCCGCGGTCTTCCGGCCACGAGCTGGGACGGGCGCGGCAACTACACGTTCGGTCTTTCCGAGCAGGTCGTGTTCCCGGAGATCGACTACGACAAGATCGACGCACCGCGAGGCATGGACATCACCATCGTCACCTCCGCCGTCACCAACGAGCAGGGCAAGGCATTGCTCGATGCGTTTGGTTTCCCGTTCAAGCGGGAAGTCGACGTCGTCACGCCGGAGAAGATCAAACGCCGCGGACCTGCGTTCCGCGGCAAGGGAGCAGCCGGCAAGCCGGCTGCGAAGAAGTAACGGAAGGGCATCGAAGTGGCAAAGAAGTCATTGATCAACAAAGCGAATGCCAAGCCGAAGTACAAGGTTCGTGGCTACAACCGGTGCCGCAAGTGCGGCCGGGCGCGTTCGGTGTACCGCAAGTTTGGATTGTGCCGTATCTGCCTCCGCAACATGGCACACGCCGGCGAGATCCCGGGCATGACCAAGGCGAGTTGGTGAGGAGCGAATCATGATGACCGACCCCATCGCCGACATGCTGACCCGCATCCGCAATGCCAACACGGCAATGCACGATGAAGTTCGCATGCCATCGTCCAAGCAGAAGATCGCCCTGGCGACGATCCTCCACAAGGAGGGTTACATCCACGGTTTCAGCACCGCGCCGTCGACCACCGGTCCCGGCGATGTGTTGACGATCTCGATGAAGTACTCCGCCGAGCGTCACCGCACGATCTCCGGTCTGCGCCGCATCTCCACCCCAGGCCTCCGGGTCTACCGCAAGGGCGACGCCGTACCGCGCGTTCTGGGCGGTCTGGGTGTGGCCGTCCTGTCCACCAGCCAGGGGCTGATGACCGACCGCGAAGCGCGCAAGCGCAAAGTGGGCGGCGAAGTCCTCTGCTACGTGTGGTGAATCGGAGAACCCATGTCACGTATCGGTAAGTCC
>DATAJN010000544.1:0-3361 GCA_036262105.1 Ilumatobacteraceae bacterium | reverse complement strand
GTCGGCAAACGAACCGGGGCGGCGGCGTTGAAGATGGCCGTCGACATGGCCAGCGGAACCGGCAAGGGCAAGTTGCGTTGGAAGATCACCAAGAACGAGGCGCTCATGCGCGTCGCCGCCGATCACCTCGATCAAGTGCTCCACCCACAGTTCGCCGGCAAGGGCAAGGTGCTGGCCAAGGGCCTGGCTGCCTCGCCGGGCGCTGCAGTCGGCAAGGTCTACTTCACCGCCGACGATGCCGACCTGGCCTCCGAGCGAGGCGAGAAGGTCATCCTCGTCCGCAACGAAACCAGCCCCGAGGACGTTCACGGGATGATGGTCAGCGAAGGCATCCTCACTGCCCGCGGCGGCCTCGTCAGCCATGCCGCGGTCGTCGCTCGCGGTTGGGGCACCCCCGCCGTGGTCGGTGCCGAAGCGGTCAAGATCGAGGGCAAGCAGTTCAGCGTCGGTTCGGTCGTGGTCAAAGAGGGCGACCTCATCTCCCTCGACGGCACCACCGGCGAGGTCATCCTCGGCGAGATGAAGTTGGAAGCCGCCGAGCCGCCCGCCGAGTTCAACACGATCCTCGAGTGGGCCGATCAGGTTCGCAAGGGCAAGTTGGGGGTTCGCGCCAACGCCGACACCGGCGAAGACGCAGCGAACGCCCGCAAGCTCGGGGCCGAGGGCATCGGTCTGTGTCGAACGGAGCACATGTTCCTGGCGCCCGATCGTCTGCCGGTGGTGCGCGAGATGATCCTTGCGGAGGATCCCGCCGAAGAAGCTGCGGCGCTCACCGAGTTGGGTCGCGTTCAACAGATCGATTTCGAAGACATCTTGGAAGCGATGGACGGCCTGCCGGTCACGGTGCGACTGCTCGACCCACCGCTGCACGAGTTCCTGCCATCGGTCGAAGAACTGCGCGTGAAGCAGGCCCGAGAGGGCCTGTCGGCGCGTGAGGATCAGGAGTTGCACGCCGCCGAGGACTGGGCGGAGCACAACCCGATGATCGGCACTCGTGGCGTGCGCCTCGGCGTCGTCAAGCCAGGGTTGTATGCCATGCAGGTGAAGGCCTTGTTGGCAGCGGCGGCGGTGCTGCGCAAGAAGGGCAAGAACCCGATCGTCGAAGTGATGATCCCGCTCACCGTCACGCGCGAAGAGCTCGCCCTGGCCCGTAGTTGGGTGCAGGCAGAAATTGACGAAGCGTTGAAGGGGATGAGGAACAAGCCCGACATCACCATCGGCACGATGATCGAAACGCCTCGCGCCGCCTTGTGTGCCGACGAGATCGCCGAGGAGGCAGACTTCTTCAGCTTCGGTACCAACGACTTGACCCAGATGACGTTCGGGTTCAGCCGCGACGACGTCGAGAGCCGCATGATGCCCGCGTATCTCGAGCAGGGATTGCTGAAGCGCAACCCGTTCGAGACCATCGACAAGAACGGCGTCGGCGAGCTCGTGCGAATCGGTGCCGAGCGCGGCCGTAGCGTGAAGAAGCATCTCAAGCTCGGTGTCTGTGGCGAACACGGCGGCGACCCGGAGAGCATCGACCTGTTCTACGACGCAGGTCTCGACTACGTCAGCTGTAGCCCGTTCCGGGTGCCGATCGCTCGCCTCGCTGCAGCGCAGGCCATCATCGCCCGCCAGGGTGGACGCGGGAAGTCGGAAACGAAGTAATCGGAGGTTTCGTCATGGAAGTACAGACTCGTCAAGGTCCGGCCTACGGTGTTGCCCGGCTCACATTGAGTCCGAACGAGCCCGTGCGGGTCGAGAGCGGAGCGATGATGGCGATGTCCGCCGGCGTCGTGCTGCAGTCGAAGGCCGAGGGCGGCATCATGAAGTCGCTGAAGCGCGCTGCCCTCGGTGGCGAGAGCTTCTTCGTCAGCACGTACACGGCGCCTCCCTCTGGTGGTTTCGTCGACATCGCTGCCCGGCTGCCGGGTGACATCACCACTCACGACGTCGCCCCGGGCCAAGCGCTGTTCATCCAGAAGGGCTCGTGGCTGGCCAACGAGGTCAACGTCACGATCGACACGCAGTGGGGCGGCTTCAAGAACCTGTTCGGTGGCGAGGGTGGGTTCATCATTCGTGCCGAGGGGCACGGCACGACGGTGTTTGCCTGTTACGGCGCGCTCGAGGTGTGGACCCTGGAGGCAGGTCAGGCAATCACCATCGACACCGGGCACATGGTTGCCTACGAAGACACCGTGCAGATGCAGATGCGCAAGGCCAGTGGCGGCGGATTGGTGCAGAGCTTCAAGAGTGGCGAAGGCTACGTGTTCGACTTCAGCGGCCCCGGGCGGGTGTGGACTCAAACCCGAAATCCGAATGAGTTGATGGGTTGGATCCAGAGCTTCGTGGGTACAGGAAACTCGAGTGGCTCATCGCTCGGTGGAGCATTTGGCGGTCTTCTCGGTCGTGACTAGATGTCGCTGGCGTTGATAGCCAGCGGCACCAGCCGCACGGAATTCGTCAATCTCGACGTGCCCGGTTGGGCATGGCCGGCGACGATCGCGGTGATCGTCGGGCTGTTGCTGATCGACATCCTGATCCTCAACAGGACCGAGCACGCCCCCACGCTGCGCCGTGCCGTTGTCGAGACCATCGGCTGGGTGGCGGTCGGCGTCACCTTCGGCGTGGTGGTGATCGCCTCGTTCGGTAGCGCAGCCGGCGGCGAGTGGTTCTCCGGCTACCTCATCGAATACAGCCTGTCGATCGACAACGTCTTCGTGTGGGCGTTGATCCTTGCCTACTTCCAGGTTCCTCCGCCGTACCAGCGACGGGTGCTGTTCTGGGGCGTCTTCGGCGCGTTGGTGCTTCGTGCCGGATTCATCTTCGCCGGTGTTGCGCTGATCACTCGGTTCGAGTGGATGCTGTTCGTGTTCGGTGCGTTCCTCTTGTACACGTCGGGCAAGTTGCTGTTCTCCGACGACGACGCCGTCGATCCGTCGAAGAGCCGGTTCCTGGCGGTCGTGCATCGCTTCGTGCCGACCACGACCGAGCTTCATGGGCAGCACATGTTCGTACGCATCGACGGACGTCGCTGGGCAACGCCGTTGTTTGCGGTCCTCCTGCTCGTCGAAGCGACCGATGTGCTGTTCGCCGTGGATTCGGTTCCCGCCGTCCTGGCCGTCAGCAAGGAACAGTTCATCGTGTTCACCTCGAACGCATTCGCGATCATGGGCCTGCGATCGCTGTACTTCATGCTCGCCGACATGCATGCGCGTTTCAGTTACTTGCAGCAGGGATTGGCCATCATCCTGGCCTTCGTCGGCGTCAAGATGATCATCAGCCGCTGGTACCACATCGCCACCCCGGTCTCGCTCTTGGTGATCGTGCTGGTGCTCGCCGCCTCGGTGTCGTTCTCCCTGCGGCGCACTCGTCG
>DATAJN010000543.1:0-4390 GCA_036262105.1 Ilumatobacteraceae bacterium | reverse complement strand
GGCGATGCCGCCCCAGGGAGTGCGCCGGCTGCTGGGTATGTGCGAGTGCTCTGGGAACCACAGCGAATCGAAGCCGCGATCCTCGGCCTGGCGAGCCAACTCGATCGGTTGGATTCCGAGATCGGTGGGGAACATCAGGATTCCGAGACGCATCGGGCCAGGCTACGCGACCTCCGCCGGGCTCAGCCCAGTCGAATGGCGATCCCCGAGAGAGTCGGATCCGCGGGAGGATGCCGTTCGAACACCATCGGATCGTGGCCGGGAACGATCACGCCGCCGGGGCCGGCGAGCGAACGCAACACGTCGTATCCGGCAATCATCTCCGGCACGTTGAACACGATGGAGAACGGCCTGGTTGCCTCCATGTTCTCGTAGTAGTGGGTGGCGTCGGACGCCAGCACGACCCACCCACTCGCCGTCTTGACCCGTACTGCCTGCAGGCCGTCGGTGTGGCCGCCGATGTGGTGCACTGACACGCCGGGGGCCAGTTCGTCATCGCCATCGTGGAAGTGGACTCGCTTGGCGTGCACGGCCATCACCATCTCGGCCACGTGACGCGCCGTGAACGCATGGCTGTACTCGCTCTCGATCATGTTGCGCCCGGTGGCAAACGCCATCTCCCGATCTTGGAGGTGAAAGATGGCGTTCGGGAACTGGTCGAAGCCACCGACATGGTCGTAGTGCAGATGGGTGAGCACGACCGTCGGTGCCGAAGCCGCGTCGACCCCGACCAGACTCAGTCCCTCAGCCGCGGTGCGCAGCAAGCGACGGTTGCGGTTCTGGGCGTCGAGGGTGTTGAAGCCGGTGTCGACCACGATGGTGCGATCGCTGCCGACGATCGCCCAGACGAAGTAGTCCATCGACATCGGCACGTCGTGCGGGTCGCCGCCGAGAAAGTGTTCGGGCCGCCGCGCGTCGCGCTCGGCATACTTGATGGCGAACACTTCGTACGTGTCTGGATCGGTCACCGTCGTAGGGTACCGAACCATGGATGATTCACTGTTTCAAGCCGGGATCGACGCTCGCTCGCGCGTGCTCGGCCCTGAGTTCGTCACGAAGGCCTTCGCCACTGCCGACACCTTCAACCGGGAGTTCCAGGAGATGGTCACGGAGTATTGCTGGGGCGGCGTCTGGGGGCGGAGCGCGCTCAGCGACAGGCAACGAAGCCTCAACAACTTGTGCATCCTCGCCTCGTTGAATCGATCGCACGAGTTCAAGCTGCACTTCCGCGGAGCTCTTCGCAACGGGTGCACGCTCGACGAACTGCGCGACACGCTGATACAGGTGATGGTCTACGCGGGCGTGCCGGCGGGCGTCGAGGCGTTCCGACTGGCGCGCGAAGTGCTCGATGCGGAAGGCGTGGTGCCACCGCCGAGCGACAAGCCGATGCCCAACATCCCCGACTCGACGGCGAAGGGTTGAGCGATGACCGTTGGCTTCATCGGCTTGGGCAAGATGGGCGGGCCGATGGCCACCAACGTCGCCGCGAAGGCACCCGGACTCGTGTGCTTCGACGTTGCCGGCACCGACGAGCGGCTTCCTGCCGGCGGGGTCGCGGCGACGTCGGTCGCCGACGTCGCACGCCGCTGCACGACGGTCTTGATCAGCGTGCCCGACGGCTCGGCGACACGGGCCGTGGCAGAGGCGATCCAGGCCACTGAGCAGTCAGTCGTCGAGACGCTCATCGATCTGTCGACGATCGGTCCGCAAGCGGCGGTCGAGGCCGCGGCGCTGCTCGGCCCGGCCGGCATCACCTACTGCGACGGGCCGGTGTCGGGCGGCGCCGCCGGAGCCAGGGCCGCGACGATCTCGTTGATGTTCGCCGGGCCCACCGCGGTTCTCGAAGCCGAGCGAGCGCTGCTGGAATCGTTCACCGGGAACATCTTCCACGTCGGTGAACGTGCCGGGCAGGGTCAGGCCATGAAGCTGGCCAACAACTACCTGTCGGCCACGGCGCTCGCGGCGACTTCCGAGGCCGTCGCATTCGGCATGGCTCATGGCCTCGGCATGGGCACCATCATCGACGTGCTCAACGTCTCCACCGGTCGCAACTCGGCGACCGTCGACAAGTTTCCCAATCGTGTTCTCACCGGCAGTTTCGACGCCGGCTTCTCCACCGCTCACATGACGAAGGACGTCGGCCTGTTCGTCGACGGCGCGGCGTCGGTCGGCACCGCCCACGTCGTTGCCACGGCCGTCACCACGACCTGGCGCGGTTGCGATGCCGCCCTGCCGGGGAGCGACTTCACCGAGATCTGGCGGTACGTGTCGACCCGCTGACGCGGCTCGTCAGTCGAGTTGCTCGTGCAGGAACGAGACAACCTGCGGCCAGATGACCGAGGCGACCTCCTCGTTCAACGTTCCGAGCGCGTTGTGCGGGGCCATGAAGGCATGACCGGTACCGGGATGCACGGTGAGGGTGACGTCTTTGCCCATGCCGCGCAGCTTGGCTTCGAGCGCGGCTGCGGCCTCGGGCCCGAAGTAGTCGTCGTGAGCAGCCATGTGGCCGCGGATCGTCGCGGTCAGCTTCGACCAGTCAGGCTCCATGTCGCCCTGTGGGAAGCCGTAGAAGGGCACCACCGCGGTGACCTTGTCGGGCCGTCCGGCGGCGATGAGAAACGACAACATGCCGCCCATGCAGAACCCGACGACGCCGATGCCGCGGCCGGTCACTGCGTCGAGACCGTCGAGGTAGTCGATGGCTCCGCTCATGTCGCGCGCAGCACGATCGGGTGGCATCGACTGCATCAACTGACCGGCCTTGTCCATCTCGTCGTGCGCGGCCAGTTCGCCGTGATAGAGGTCGGGAGCAAGAGCGACGAAGCCAGCGGCACCTAGCCGGTCGGCCATCTCCTTGATGCCCGAGTCGAGACCCCACCACTCCTGGATCACCAACACACCGGGACCGGATCCACTCTCCGGTGTGACGAGGTACCCGGATGCTTCGGAACCGTTGCTTGGGAAGGAGATCGTGTCGGCCATGGGTGAAAACGTAGCCTCAGCCCAACAGGTCGCGGACCACGTCCAACCACAGCTGAGTGGTGAGTCGCAGCGACTCGACATCGATTCGCTCGTCGTTGCCGTGGAACCTGCGACCGAACTCCGCAGGTTCCACATCGGGACTGAACAAGCCTGTGCCATAAGCGACCGCACCCATGTTGCGATAGATGCGCGCGTCGGTGAAACCGACGACCAGCTGGGGCGTCGGCCGAGCCGTCGGGAACGGTTTGGCGATGGCTCGCTCGAGGCTGTTCCACAACGGATTGTCGACCCTGCTGATCGAGGCCGGGTCGTCCATGATCACCTCGACGTCGACCTTGTCGTAGAGATCGCCGAGAGCGGCCTTGAGGTGCGCAGTCACATCGTCGTGCCCTTCGCCAGGCAACGTGCGCACGTCGACCCCTATCTCCACGGTGTCGGGGATCACGTTCGTCTTCATCCGCGACGGCCCGCCGGCGATCGTGTTGCACGAGAACGTGGTGTGCGTGCACGAGTGCAGGAACACCGCCGGGCCTGGGTGCGGCAACGAGTCGAGGAAGTCGTCGATCTGAGTTTCGTCGAGCAGGCTGCGCTTCGTCTTGTCGTCGACGCCCAGCGATTCGACCGTGGCGGTCCACAGCTCGTGAAAGCGGGGCGCCGGCCGGTAGTCGCCGATCCGTTGCATGACGGCGGCTGCCGTCATCAGCGCGTTGTCGGCCTTGTACGGCGTCGAGCCGTGACCCGGCGTGCCGCGAACACGCAGCCGCCGCCAGGCCACACCTTTCTCGCCGACGTTGATCGAGATGTACGGCTGGTCGGTGGGCCCGGTGTGCAGACCGCCCTCCTCCGTCAACACGTAGTCGGCGCGGATGGCGTCGGGCTCGTGATCGGCGAACCACTGCATCCCGTGGGCGCTGCCCGACTCCTCATCGGCCACCGCGAAGTAGATCAAGTCGCCACGGGGCCGGAACCCACCAGTGGCCAGGTGGCGGAAGGCGACAGCCATCGAGGCGGTGAGGTTGAGCATGTCGACCGCTCCCCTGCCCCACACCTCGCCGTCGACGAGCTCGCCACCGAACGGGTCACGCGACCATCCACTCTCGTTGACCGGCACGACATCGGTGTGGCCCATCAGGCACAGGCTCGGCGCCGTCGGGTCACTGCCCTCGATGCGCGTCACGAGCGAAGCCCGGCCCGGCGTCGGTTCGTACTGCTGGAGGTCGAGCCCGGTCGAACCGAGGAACGACCGCAGCAGATCGGCATTGCGGGTTTCGTCCCCGGACTCGGCGGTTCCGTCGTTGACGCAACGGTTGCGAATCATGTGCTGCAAGAGCTCGATCGTCTCGCCAGTGAGTGCATCGGTCATGAGAGCAGCTCTTTCGCTAGGTACCCGTTGAAGACCTTCTTCGGT
>DATAJN010000542.1:0-8587 GCA_036262105.1 Ilumatobacteraceae bacterium | reverse complement strand
GAGGAAGAAGCCGAAGCGCTTGTCGGCCTCTTCGTCGGTGATGCCGAGCAGTCGGAAGATCCGTGACTGCAGTTCGTGTTGGTGGATTCGGATGGAGCCGGACCCGAGCTCCCACCCGTTGAGCACGAGGTCGTATGCCTGGCTGCGCACCTTGAGCGGATCGGACTCGAGAAGGTGCACGTCGTCGGGATGAGGTTGGGTGAACGGATGGTGACCGGGCTTTGGTCGACCGGTCACCTCGTCGACACCGACGAACAGCGGGAAGTCGACGACCCACAGGTATCGATTCGGTCCCACGTGCACGGGTGGACGGCCGAGGTCGTTACGCAGGGTTCCGAGCACCTCGCAGGTCCGTACCCACTCGTCTGCGACGATCAGCAACAAGTCGCCCGGCTGGGCGCCGAGGCGAGCCGTGAGTGCTGCCTGCTCATCGGAATTGAGGAACTTGGCCACGGGTGAATCCATCGACCCATCCTCTGCCACCTTCAGCCACACCAGACCCTTGGCTCCCATCGACTTCGCCTTGTCGGTGAGGGCATCGAGCTTGTTGCGCCCGTAGTCGTGCGCCTTCCCAGAGGCGTTGATCCCCTTGATCGTCGACGCGCCGGCGAAGGCCTTGAACTCGGTCGCCGAGAACACGTCGGTGAGCTCGACGAGTTGCATCGCGAAACGCAGATCAGGCTTGTCGCTGCCGAACTGGTTCATCGCCTCGTGCCACGTCATCTTGACGATCTCGCCGGGCTCCTGCCCCGCAGATCGAGCGGCCGCGATCACAGCCGCACCGATCGCCTGGTGAACGTCGTCTTGGGTGGCGAAGCTCATCTCCGCGTCGAGTTGCATGAACTCGTACTGGCGGTCGGCGCGGAGGTCTTCGTCGCGAAGACAACGCGCCATTTGGTAGTAGCGATCGATGCCGGCGAGCATCAACAGCTGTTTGAACAGCTGTGGGCTCTGCGGCAACGCGTAGAAGGAACCGGGCTGCTGACGGCTGGGCACGATGAACTCGCGTGCACCCTCCGGCGTACTGGGCACCAGAATCGGGGTCTCGACCTCGACGAAGCCCTGCTCCTCCATCGCCCGGCGAATCGCCGAGTTGGCCGCAGCGCGGATGCGCAGATTGCGCTGCATGCGTTCGCGGCGGATGTCGAGGTAGCGATACTGCAATCGAGTGGTCTCGGCCACCGTGTCGGCACGCTCGTTGATGGGAAACGGCGGCGCTTCGGCAACGTTGAGGATCTCGACGTGGCAATCCTGCAACTCGATGCCACCCGTCGGAAGGCGATCATTGGCGCTGTCGGCAGGTCGTGCCGCAACGGTACCGGTGACCCTGAGCACGTATTCGGGACGGACATCGACCGAGTTGTCGACGACGCACTGCGTGACACCTGTGTGATCACGGAGGTCGACGAAGGCGAGCATCTCGCCGTGCTCCCGGCGGGTTGCGACCCAGCCGCACAGGCTGACCGTCTGGCCGACATCTTCGACGCGAAGTTGGCCGCACTGGTGGGTTCGCATGGATGTGGAGGTCATGAGCGAGCTTTCTTGAGATAAGTGATCAGCGTCGAGCGGGCGATCAGTTGCTGCCCCTCGTTGGTGCGCAATGGGCGCACGGTGACAGCATCTTCCGCCAGTTCGTTGCTACCGATGATGACAGCGCACGCCGCGCCACTGCGATCGGCAACTTTCATCTGGGCCTTCATGCTTCGGTTCTCGTACGCCCGATCGGCGGTGAGACCGGCGGCACGAATCTCGGAGGTGAGACGCAGCGCCTCGAGACCACCGGTGGTATCGACGATGAATGCGTCGAGGCGAAGTGGCTCGACAGCGAACACTCCCTCGTCGTCGCATGCCAGCAGCGTCCGGTCGAGCCCGAGTGCGAAGCCGATGCCGTGCGTCGCCGGCCCGCCGAGCGATTCGACGAGACCGTCGTAGCGACCGCCGCCACCGAGTGCGTTCTGCGCCGACTCGAGGGTGCCGCCTTGGAATTCGAAGGTGGTGTGGCGGTAGTAGTCGAGGCCGCGGACCAGCCTGTCGTCGATGGTGAACGGGATGCTGAGCGCGGCGAGGCCGGCCTGCACACTCTCGAAGTGGGCGGCGGCGTGCGCGCTGTAGAACTCGGCGATGCGCGGCGCTGCGGCGACGAGCTCGGCATCCGCTGGTCGTTTCGAATCGAGAACGCGCAACGGGTTCTTGTCGAGTGTGATCTGGCTCTCGGGTGTGAGGTCGTTGCGGCTTGCCTCGAAGTAGGCCTGCAGCGCGGTGACGTAACGAGCGCGGTCGTCGGGCTCGCCGAGCGAGTTGAGCAGCAAGGTGACCCGCGCCAGACCGAGCGCCCGGTAGAACTCCCACCCGAGGGCGATGACCTCGACGTCGAGGTACGGGTCCTCGACGCCGAGCACCTCGATGCCGACCTGGTCGAACTGCCGGAACCGGCCGCGCTGGGGCTTCTCGTAGCGGAACTGGGAGCCCGTGTACCACACCTTCCACGGCGTCAGTGGCCGATGTTGTACGAATGCCCGGCAGACCGACGCAGTCAGTTCGGGCCTGAGCGCGATGTGCCGGCCGCCTTTGTCGACGAAGTCGTACATCTCCTTGGTGACCACGTCGGTGGCGTCACCGATGCGTTGGAAGACCCCCAGGTCTTCGAGCAGCGGTGAGATCACCTGGCCGTAGCCGGCGCCCTCGACCACACCGGCAAAAACCGACGCGAACCTCCGCCAGCGCTCCGAATCCGGAGGCAGGATGTCGCGCATCCCGGGGCTCGTCTGGAATTCCGGCATAGTCGCCCAGGCTACCTGTCAGCCTTGTCCGGTCAGTTGGACTTACCGGGCACCAGACGATACGCGTCGTAGACGGCATCGATCTGTTTGATCGTGCGCAGCACGGATTCGAGATGACCGGGGTCGGCGAGCTCGAACTCGAACCGCATCTTGGCAACGCGGTCGCCTCCGGTGTGCGTGCTGCAGGAGACGATGTTGACGTGCTGCTCGCTCAGCGCATTGGCCACGTCGCGCAGCAACCGCGAGCGATCGAGGGCGACGACTTCGACGCCCGCACGGAAGATCGCTTTGGTGCGATCGCCGTCCCAGTCGACATCGATCAATCGGGCTGCTTGCTCGCTCATGAGGCTCTCGGCATTGGCGCAATCGGCACGATGAACCGACACTCCGCGACCACGCGTGACGAAGCCGACGATGTCGTCGCCCGGCACGGGCGTGCAGCACCGCGAGAGGCGGACCAAGATGTCTTCGAGGCCTTCGACGTGTACGCCGACCGCGGAACGCGGACGGTTGGGCTTGTGTGGTTTGGCGGGTGAGACAAGAGAGAACTGCTCGCCATCGTCACCCTGATTGAAACCTCGGGCGATCCGTTGCGCGATCGAACGCGCCGAAAGATGGTGCTCGCCGATCGCGGCCAGAACAGAGTCGAGGTCGGCATGCGAGGTGTGGGCGACTTCATCGGCCAGTGCCGAGCTGTCCCAGATCCGTTGCAGGGGAAGGCTTTCGCGACGGAACTCCCTGGTGAGCTCTTCGCGGCCGGCTTCGATCATGTCGACACGCCGCTCGCGGCTGAACCACTGCCGGATCTTGTTGCGGGCCCGCGGCGAGGCAACGAACTGCAGCCAGTCGCGCGACGGACCTGCCGAGGCGACCTTGGAGGTGAAGATCTCGCAGGTGTCGCCGCTGTGCAGCACGGTGCCGAGCGGCGCGAGCCGACCGTTGACCTTGGCGCCGACGCAGGCGTGGCCCACATCGGTGTGCACGGCGTAGGCAAAGTCCACGCTGGTCGAGCCGACCGGCAGCGGGATGACCCGGCCCTTGGGCGTAAACACGAAGACCTCGTCCTGCTCGAGGTCGGTCTTCAGGTTCTCCATGAAAGCCGCCGGATCGGAGATGTCGGCCTGCCAGTCGATGATCCGGTTCAACCAGTCGATGTCGCTGGCCGCGCCATCGCCCTTGTACGACCAATGCGCGGCAACGCCCCATTCGGCGCGTTGGTGCATCTCCTGCGACCTGATCTGCACCTCGACGACCTTGCCACCGGGACCGATCACCGTGGTGTGCAGGCTCTGGTAGAGGTTGAACTTGGGCATGGCGATGTAGTCCTTGAACCGACCTACCACCGGCTTGTATCGACCATGGATGCAGCCCAGCGCCGCATAGCAGTCCTTCACCGAATCGACGATGACGCGGATGGCGACGAGGTCGAAGATGTCGTCGAACTCACGCCCCTTCTGCATCATCTTTTCGTAGATGCTCCACAGGTGCTTGCCGCGACCCGTGACCTCGGCTTGGATGTTGAGCTCCTGCAGTCGCCCGCTGACCTCGGCGATTGCTTTGGCGAGATACACCTCGCGCTCGGGCGTGCGCGTGCTGACCAGGTGGTCGAGCTCGGCGAAGCGCTTCGGATAGAGCGACGCGAACGAGAGGTCTTCCAGTTGCTGCTTCAGCTCCTGCATGCCGAGCCGGTGGGCCAGCGGTGCATAGATGTCGAGCGTCTCTTGGGCGATGCGTCGTTGCTTCTCGCTGGGCATCGCCGCGATGGTGCGCATGTTGTGCAGACGGTCGGCCAGCTTGATGATGAGCACGCGCAGGTCGCGAGCCATCGCCACGAGCATCTTGCGCATGGTGGCTGCCTGCTGCGCCTCCTTCGAGTCGAACTGCAACCGCTCGAGCTTCGTGACGCCATCGACGATGGCGGCGACCTCGGCGCCGAAGGCTTTCTCGACGTCGGCGACAGTGATCTCGGTGTCCTCGACCGCATCGTGGAGCAGGGCGGCGGCCAAGGAGATCTCGTCGAGACCGATGTCGGCGACGATGCGAGCGACGGCCAACGGATGATTGATGTAGCTCTCGCCACTACCGCGCGACTGATGCCGGTGCGCTTCCTTCGCGGTCTCGTAGGCGCGGTTGATCATTGCCACCGGCGCCTTCGGGTGCCGGCGACGGTAGGCGCTCAACAACGGTGTCAGTTCGTCGGCTGTGACGTTCTGATGCCGGCGCCACGGAAGAACACGATCAACAGCAGGCATCGGCGGACCTCAGTACCTTGCGAGGCTTTCGACGCGGTGACCGTTGAGCCGGGCGCGACCGCCCAGATCTTCGAGTTCGATGAGCACACCGATGCCGACGACGATCCCGTCGAGCGCTTCGATGAGCCGAACAGTTGCCGCTGCGGTGCCACCTGTGGCCAGCACGTCGTCGATCACCAGGATCCGCTCGCCCGGGAGGATCGCGTCGCGATGCACCTCGAGCTTGTCGCTGCCGTACTCGAGCGAGTACTCCTCACGGATGACCTGCCACGGGAGCTTGCCGGCCTTGCGGACAGGGATGAATCCAGCACCCATGCGGTAGGCGATGGGAGCGGCGACGATGAAACCGCGAGCTTCCATGCCCAGCACCCGATCGGCCGGAGCATCGTCGAACCGACTGGCCAACTCGTTGATGGCCCGACCGAAGCCCTCAGCATCGGCGAGGAGCGGGGTGATGTCGCGAAAGGTGACACCCACCGTCGGAAAATCGTCGATGTCGCGGACGTACTGGTGGAGCCAGTGGCCATCGGATGCCATAAGACTCCAGGTTACCGCCCCTCAGCTGGTGCGACGCTTCTTCTTCCGCGGGCGTGGGGGGTGTGTGAGCAACGAGTGTGGAGTGCTCTGGGTGACCGGGACCACGTCGGCATCGTCGGCTGGGCCGGCACCACGCCGGGCGGCCTCGCGCTTGGCGGTCGGTGACCCACCGAGAACGAGGCGTTCGAGCTCGAGCTTGGTCGCATGCGGGCCGCGCAGCAAGCGGTACCGAGGCTCGCGCTCCTTGAACATCGCCAGCAGCGGGGAGGCGATGAAGATCGAGGAATAGGAGCCCGTCAGCAAACCGATGAGAAGCGCCAGGGCGAACTGGCGCAACGTGACGGCACCGAGGATGCCAGCACCGAGGACCAGGAGCGACAGCACCGGGAGAACAGCGGCAAGGCTGGTGTTGATCGAGCGCATCAGCACCTGATTCATCGACACGTTGATGACATCGGCATAGGGCATGCGCGTTGCCGAGTAGTGCTTGGTGTTGTCCTTGACCTTGTCGAAAACCACGATCGTGTCGTACAGCGAGAAGCCCAAGATGGTCAGGAAGGCCACCACCGTGGCAGGCGTGACCTCGAACCGGAACACCGAGTAGACGCCGACGCTGATCAACACGTCGTGAACCATGGCAATGAGCGCGGCAAGAGCCATGCGCCATTCGAGCCGCCAGGCGATGAACAACGCCACCAGGACCAAGAAGATGATGAGGGCACGCACGGCCTTTTCGGTGATGGTGCGGCCCCACGTGGAGCTGACGGAGTTGACGCTGACCGACTCGGCATCGACCTTGGCAGCCGCCGCCAACGCTTCTTGAACCTGCTGGCGCTTCTCGACCGGTTGGTCGCCCACCTGGATCTCCAACACCGAGCCCGATGCCGACGTTCGCTCCTGGATCTTGGCGTTTGCGCCATCGAGCTGGTTGGCGTCGAGTATGGCACGAGCCTGGTCGACCGTGAGGTTGGCGGCCGGCACCTCCCAGGCCACGCCTCCCTTGAAGTCGAGCCCGAGGTTGAGCCCGCTGACGAACAGCGACACGAGTGTGACGACGAGCAGCAACGCCGATGCCCCCAGGCCCCACCAGCGTCGACCGTAGAAGTCGATGGCCGTTTCGCCGTGGTACAACCGGCCACCGCGCCCACGGCGGGCCCTTGCGGGTGACAAGACGTCGGTGCTCACGAAGCACCTCGAGGGACCGAAACCTCGATGCCCATGACCTTGCGCCGCGCCATCCAATCGGTTCTGGCCAGCAACAGAACTGCCGGCCGGGTGAAGAAGTAGGCAACGAAGAGATCGCAAAGCGTGGAGAGGCCGAGGAAGAAGGCGAAGTTTCGCACGGAGCCGACGGTGAGATACCACAAGACAGCGGCACCGATCAGCGAGACGAGATCGGCCACGACGATCGTGTGCCACGCCCCGGCGAAGCCACGCTGGGCGCTGTTTCGCATCGATCGCCCGGCACGTACTTCGTCTTTCAATCGTTCGAAGAAGACCACGTAGGAGTCGACCGTCACGCCGACCGACACGATGATGCCGGCGATGCCCGACAGCGACAACGCCAGCCCTTGGGTCTTGGACAGGAACGAGATGATCGTCCAGATCAAGGCGCCTGACACGCTCAACCCGGCGGCGACGATGAACCCGAGCAATCGGTAGTAGAGCGCCATGAACAGCAGCACCAGGCCGAGCCCGACGATGCCGGAGATCACCGCGGCGTGCAACGAGTCCTTGCCGAGCGTCGGCGACACGGTTTGCACCGCCTGGGTCTCGAGCTTGACCGGCAGGGAACCGCTGTTCAAGACGCGGGCCAGGTTGCGGGCCTCGGATTCACTGAACTTGCCGGTGATCTCGACGCTGCCGGTGAACGTCGGCTGCTGCACCGTCGGCGCCGAGATGACCTCGCCGTCGAGCACGATCGCCAACTGTCGCGTCGGGCACGTGGCCGTGGCGTTGTAGCACTCGGAGGCCAGGACGTTCCACACGCCCTCACCACTGGAGCCACCGCGCAGGCCGACGGTTACTCCCCATCCGGAGCCGGAGATGATGCGAGCCGTCGCGTTGTCTTGGAAGACCTCGCCCGTGCCGCCGGCCGGACCAACCTTGCAGAAGGTGCCGCCGCGGGCGCTGACGTAGCCCGTGGACTCCGGCGGCACGTCGGGCAGCGTGTTCGTCGTGTTGCCCGCCACCGTAGTGGTGGTGGCTCCGGGCGCGGTTGTGGTGGTCGCGCCCAGGATCGTGGTCTCGGTGACCGAGGTGGTCGACGACGCCGACGTCGTGGTCGTCGCGGCAGGAACGGTGGTCGTTGTGTTCGCGGTGCTCGGACGGCGCGAGGGGCCACCCGCGGCGGTGGTGGTGGGCGCGTCCGTTGCCGAGACGGCGGCCGAGGTCGGAGTGGTCGTGGTGCTGGCGACCACGATGTCGCTGGTGTTGGAGGTAGCGACCGAGCCCGCCGTCGTGGTGGTCGTGTCGGTCGGGTTGCTCTTCGTCGGCTCGTTGGTGACGCACGGGAGGCCGAACTGGTCGTCGGTGAGCACGGGCCGGAGGTACACCTGGCCGGTGACCTTGACGAGCGCCTCGGCCTGTTCCTGGTTCTTCACACCGGGGAGGTTGACCACGATGGCGTCGCCCTGTCGAAGGATCTCCGGCTCGGAAACGCCGAGGCTGTCGACCCGCTCACGGATGCGGTCGACGGCCAGGTCGAGGCTCGCCGAGTTGTAGGCCCCGACAGGCTTCTGGGTGACCGAGATACCACCCTGCAGGTCGAGCCCCAGCGACGGGGTGTCGCCGCCGATCAGCGTGGCGATCAACCCTCCGAACGCCAGGATCAGAATTCCGACGAGCGGATAGATCAGCTTCTTGCGCATCTACTTCGTCGGCTCGTCGGCCGCTGTTCCGTCGCCGGGCTCGATCTTCGAGCCGCGGCCGGAACCATCGTCGCTCGGCACAGCAGTTTCGCCGTTCGACGTGTCGACCTTGCGCTGCAATGCCTGGCGGGCGATGCGGATCTGCACA
>DATAJN010000541.1:0-10167 GCA_036262105.1 Ilumatobacteraceae bacterium | reverse complement strand
CACTCCCGCGACCGGTGCGCGTCGAGGTGGTGCCGACCCACACCTTTGCTCAGGCCGACACGTTGGCGTTGCGAATCGACGGGATCGCGCGTGGTTGGGAGACGCAGCTCGATCGCGTGCTGAACCCCGAGTTCTACACCGACCGGCTCGACGCGGAGACGTACCACCGCTGGTTGCTCGAGCACGCCGTGTCGATCGTCGCCCTGCCGCTCGGGAGGCTGAGGGCCCTGTCCGAGGACGAGGCTGCCGTGATCCGCAGCAGACCGACCTACTTGCGTGAGGCGTGGGCGAACGACGACTGGCAGGTGTACGTGGTTGACGACGCCTCGCCGCTTGTCGACAACGGCGCCACGGTCGTCGATGTGCAGCCCGACGAACTCACCGTCGATGCAACACGCACGGGATGGACCATCCTGAGGTTCAGGTTCACCGACCTGTACACAGTGTCACAAGGCGCTGCCTGCATAGAGCCCACCAGCGACGGCTGGATCAGAGTCTTCGTCGAGCAGCCCGGTCGGATCCGTCTGACGATCTCATTGTCGATCGACGCGGTCATCAACCATCGTGCACCTTGCCCTTGAGCGACTGCGGCGAACTTTCTGTGCCACGGCTCGATTCGTGTTCGCTGCTCGAGATGTCCGCCGGTCTTCTTCTCGCCGTTCGAGGTCGGTCACCTTCCGTTCACCTCCCGTTCATGTGAGCCTGCTTCCTTGGGCGAGGTAACAACCCTTTCCATGGAGGCCGGTACGCAGATGAGACATCGACGCAAGATCGTGATCAGTTTCGGGATGGTCGCCAGTTGGTTGATGGTTGCCACAGTTGCCGGGGCCACGCACCGCGACGCGGACAGATCGTCAGAGGTACGGCGGGCGATCGATGGTGGCCGGGCCAAGAACGTCATCATGTTCTTGGGTGATGGCATGGGCGACTCGGAGATCACCATCGCTCGCAACTACCACGTCGGAGCCGCGGGCAGGCTCTCGATGGACGGTCTCCCGCTGACGGGCGAGTACACCACGTACGCCGTGAAGAAGGGCACCGCGGACGTGCCCGACTACGTGACCGATTCAGCGGCATCCGGCACCGGTTGGGCGACGGGTCACAAGACGTACAACAACGCCATCTCCGTCGATCCCGTCACGCTGGGGCCGATCCCGACGATCCTCGAAGCGGCGCAGGACGCCGGCTACAAGACCGGCAACGTCACGACGGCCGAACTGACGGATGCCACCCCGGCTGTTCTCGATTCGCACATCAGCCTCCGTGGTTGCCAAGGCCCGGCCGACATGACGACCTGCCCGACTGAGACCAAACAAGCCGGTGGTCTCGGCTCGATCGCCGAGCAGACCGTCGAGCACAACGTCGACGTTTTGATGGGCGGCGGCAAGAACAGGTTCGATCAGTTGGTCACCGGTGGTACGTACATCGGCCAGTCGGTCGTGCAGCAAGCGCAGGCTCTCGGCTACACGGTCGCCACCGACCAGACCGGTCTTGACGCCGCCCAGCCGGGTCAGAAGTTCCTCGGACTGTTCCATCCGAGCAACATGGATCTCGAATGGACCGGTCCCCTGGCCACGCCCTACCCCGGGCCTGCGGCAAGCGCATGCACCGAATCGAACCCGACGCGTCCCGCCAGCGAGCCACATCTCGCAGACATGACCGCCAAGGCGATCCAGCTGCTCTCGACCAAGGTGAAGCACGACGATCGCAAAGGCTTCTACCTCCAGGTCGAAGGTGCGTCGATCGACAAGCAGGATCATGCCGAGAACCCATGCGGCCAGATCGGTGAGACCGTCGAGTTCGATCGTGCTATCCAGGTCGCGCTCGATTGGGCCAAGAAGCATCCCGACACATTGATCATCGTCACCGCCGATCACGGCCACACCAGCCAGATCATCGACCCGCAGACAGCGGCCGATCACAGCCCGGGTGCGATCGCCACGCTCATCACCGCTGACGGGCAACCGATGGTCGTCAACTACGGCACGAACCTCCACGGCCGCTCGCAGAACCACACGGGTACCGAGGTGCGCATCGCCGCCCAAGGTCCGCAGGCCGCCAACGTCGTGGGCATCACCGACCAAACCGAGCTGTACCACACGGTCGCCAGAGCCTTGGGCATCGAGTAGTCGATTCGGCTCGAGCAAGTCACCGATGTTCCGGCGGCGCCGGAGATGCGGTGACTTGCTCGGCCGTCTCGACGATGGTCCCGGTGGTTACCGGCTGCCGCGTTCGAGCTCGCGGTGCATGCCGCGTTCGACAGCATCGATCAGGGCGGGGCGGAGTTGCGCGGCCGAGATCAGCCTGTGGACCGAACCCATCCGCAACGCTCGATCGACGCTGTGAACATGGTCGAACTCCGACGCGACCTCACCCAACTTCTCCGATCGCACCGTTGCGGTGACGTCGGCCAGTTGGGCCCGGAGACGGGCTCGCTCGATCCCCTCCGCCTTGGTGGCCAGCTCCTCCAGTTCGGCGACCCGAAGATCTCGACGCGCCCTTGCGTTGACCTCGCCGGCGAACACCACGGCCGCAGCGGGTGCACCACCGATGACGGATGCGCGCGAGCCCTCGATTGCGATCGTTTCCAGTCCCTCGTTCAAGGCTTGCGAGAACACCACGAACGCGCCGCCATGGAAGCGGGAGATCACGCAGAACACGATGGGTCCACGGAAGTTCACCACGGCGCGGCCGATCTCGGCGCCGTATTCGAGCTGCAGCGAACGCATCGAGTCAGGTGAACCGTCGAAGCCCGACAGGTTGGCCAGCACAACCAGGGGCCGGTTCCCACTGGCGCCGTTGATGGCACGGGCCACCTTCTTCGACGAAAGCGGGAACAGTGTTCCCGACGACCAGTTGTCAGGCCCGTCGGCGGGCACCAGACCGCTGCGATGGAGTGGTCGCGATTCGATGCCGAGGAGGGCAACGGGATGGCCACCGAGGTGAGCGTCCCACACGACAGCCGTGTCGGCGTTGCGCATGACCGGCCACCGCTCCAGCGGTTCGTGGTCCTGGTCGGCGACTGCCGCCATCACGGTGCGGATGTCGAACGCCAGCTTGCGATCAGGGTTGGTGCGTTCGGAGAAGATGTCGCCCACCCTCGTGAACGCGCTCCCGTCGAGATGGTGCGGGTAGAGGCACACGTCGCGATCGATCGGATCGACGGTCGACGCCTGCCGGGGGAAGCGCTCCCCGGGCGCGACGTAGGTGTGCGCGTGGTGGGCGAGAAGCACACCGATCGCCCCGTCGAGGTCGGGCGCCCAGTACTGGGCCTGACCGTTGGGCCCCATGATTCGCTCGTAGCCGCCGATGCCGAAGTTGTCTTCGGCGGATATGCCACCGGAGTAGTCGAGGGCTTGCTTGCCGGTGAGCACCATTGCCGAATCGGGTGTCATCACGAGGATGCCCTTCGTGTGCATCAGCATGGTGGCTTCGGCGTTCCAGTACGGCTGGGCGCCGACGTTGATGCCGGTCACGACCACGTTCACAGCGCCGCCGCCCTGGGTAAAGAGAATGATCCGGCGCAGCACGACCGCAATCCAGTCCATGTTCTCCGTGCCGCTGTCCATCGCGATCTTCGCTCCGGCGGACAATGCGAACCAGTCGAGGGGCACGCCGAGCTCGTCAGCGAGATCGAGCGCAGCGACGATGCGGCGGCACTCTGGCTCGGCCAGTGACCCAAGGGCGCGCGTGGGATCACCGAGCAGCGTCACCCGCGCCATGCCCTCCGGATAACGCTCGGTGATGTTGCGCACCACACCAACAACCAGCGCCGCCGTGTTTCCCCCGTACGGCCGGTCGACCGGCACGAGGCGGTCGCCGTCGAGGTCGTATTCGGTGAACGAACCGCCGATTATCTCGGCCCGCCCGCCGGCTTGCGGAGCCGTGACCATGTCGAGGATCTCGTACGGGTACGCGGTGCCTCGTCGTCGGGATTGGACCACCTTGCGCGTGTACTCGTCGAGCGGCACGAGGGGCTCGGCGGACGGTGCGCCCTCCGTCAGCACAAAACCGGCGCCCGTTGGGTTGGAGATTCGCAAGACGCGGTCGCGAAGCTCGCCGCTGACGGGATCGGGTCGACGGCAGCGCAGCCCGATCCGCTCGATGCCGAGGCCCTCGGTCATCGGGGCCAGCCGGCGGGCGATGGCTTCGATCTCGTCGAGCCGTAACAGGAGTGGGGGCCACACATGGAGTGCCACGCGGTTCCAATGGAGTCGACGCTCGGGTGGTCGGCGAGCTTGGAACTGGCGAATGCCGCCGAGCGCCTCGGCCAGTACGCGTTCTAGCTGGGGGAGTGCGACGACATGTCCCGCGTCGTCGCGAATGGCGGTGAGGTCGCGCACCTCGGCCAGGGCAAACAGCCGCTCGTCGTCGGGATTGTCGTGCGCCCGAGCGTGGAACAGATAGACGTCGTCGGCGGCGGGGAGCGGCTCGATCGCGAAGTTCCGCAGCCGAGACAGGCGCAGGCGCGTGGCCATCAGCGGGTGAAGTCCGCGCAAGAACTTGTCCTCGACGAAGCCGGTTGGCGACCACCGGAACGTGTGGTGGCGCATCAAACTCATCCGCTCCGTGCCGTCTCGCGCCACGACGACAACAACTCGGCGCACACTCGGTGGAAGCGATGAGGCGTCGAGCTTGGTGCGACACGCTTCGGCCAACTCGTCGGGATCGCCGAGCGGTCCTGCGGACCAGGCGTAGAGGTCGACAACGACGGTCTCGTGCTGGGCCAACTCCTTGGATGACGTCGCTGCAGCGGTGAGCATCTGGTCGAGCTGGTCGATCGAGCCGGTGGTGGTGAGCACGTGGACGCGGGCTCCGACTTCGTCGTCGTAGGTACCTCGCAGCATCGGGTGATCGCCGCCGATGACTGCCTCGAGATCGCCGAGGGCTCTCATGCGGTAGTAGCGGCGAGTCATGACCTCCAGCGCCACCCATTGCTCGGCGACGGTCGCAGTGGACATTCGACCGAGCAGGACAGGGGAGAACGGTAACGGGCAACTCACGAGAGCGTCGATGTGATCGGCGCGCGTGTCGGCGTTGGCATCGACAGCGAGCGCGTCGAGATGCAGTTCCATGGCGGCGTACTCGGCGCGCCGGGCGCTCGCCAACAGAGGCTCGTCGAAGCGGTGGAAGCGGACCTCGCGAGCCAGATCGGCGATCACGGGATGGCGATGCACTGTTGCGGCGATGAGGTGGCCGAGGCAGGTTCGCAGGGCGTCTCCATCGGTTTCGGGCACAGAGGCGTGCAGCCAACGCTCGAGCACGGCGATGACGACTGGCACCTGCGTGTCGACCCGCTGTTGCGACTCGAAGATCCGGAACAAGGCGTCCTGCAGCGCCGGGCCGGGCTCCAAGGACTGCACCCCGTAGTGGGCGAGGGCCCGTCGAAGGTCGGCCACGAACCGGTCGGGCAACCCTTCGCGAACAACGTCGAGTGAGCGCAAGTAGGCGAAGAAGTACTCCTCCGCGCTTCGTTTCAGGACGTCGCTCTCGTGCTCATCGTGCCGTCGTCGGAACAGCACTCGAAGATCGGCGAACAGCGTGACGAGGGCGATCTCACGCTGCAGAACATGAGGGTCGGCGGCCAGGGCGATGCAGACGTTCGCTTGATCGTCGAGGGCGGCACGCGCATCGGCAGGATGCACGTCGTAGCCGAGCATCAGATTGCTGAGGGTAAGGATGTTGGCGTCGGAACGCTCGGAGGGCGTGGCCTGCGGGGCCGCGACCGTCGATGACAGTCGCAACTCGGTGCTGGGCGTCGTGCGATCGTCGGCGTTCGGCTCGAGTCGTATGAGGACCGCTCCGGCGGGCACGTGCACATTGGTGGTAACGAGCACTTGGCGAACGCGACCGGCGGTAGCGGCGGCGACAGTCGTCTCCAGCTTCATGGTCTCGACAACGGCCACCGGGTCGCCGACAGCGATCTGGTCGCCGGGCGCGACGCGCACCGACACGACCACCCCAGACATCGGGGCGCGAACGAGGCTGCCGTCGTCGCGCACGAACTGATGGGCGTCGCCGTCGACCTCGACATCGTGGTGCGTCCCCGAGGTCGACGACACCACTCGAAAGCTCGCTCCGTTGACGGTCATTCGACTCTCGAACCGACTGGTACGGCGGAGATCGACGTCAGCGCGGCTGCTACCCAAGCGCACGAGGTAGGTGGTCGGGCCGGTCCGCGACACGTCGAGTGCGTAGCGGCTGTCGCGATGCAACAGCTCGAGCCGTTGCGAGTTGTCGTTCGTGGCCTGCGGGCGGCCCCTTCGAGCCCATGAGAAGAAGCTGGCGTGGGCGCCCATCATTGCGGCGTCGTACCCGTCGATCGCCGCGACCAGCAGAGCAGGAATCGAGTTGGGCGGTTCGGTGGGGTCGAGCTGTGCCGCGGCGGTCGACACCCCCGAGGACAACTGATTGATCAGCAGTCCGCGGTTGGTGGCACAACCCTCGACAACGACGACGGTCTCGGCGAGTGCTCGCGCCAGTCGCACGATGGCTGCATTCCTGTCGCTGCCCCAGGCGGTGAGGCTGGCGATGGCGCCGCCTCCCTCACTGGACAGGGTGTCTTTATCGGCAACGCTCCGGTCGACTCGCACGCCGGGGCCACCAGGCAGGCGCAACAACGCGATGCTTCCCTGCGTGTGCCGGACGTGCGTCTCGGCGTTTTCGGCATGCAAAGCCACGGTGACTGCGGAGCCATTGGAGGGAGGCGGAGACTCATCGAGCCTGCCGCCTTCGGCAATGAACAACTGGAGCTTCACGAAATCGACTCGGGTGGTCATCTCGGCGACTGCATGCCCGCTGCCGAGGCCTGGCCGCACTCCCAAGCACGAGCAAGCGCCGTCGGCACCGACGAGGAACATCACCGAGCAGGCGCCGGCGCCCACCGCGCCGTTGAGAACTCGGCGGGTCTCGTCGCGAATGATCCGGTCCAACTCAGGAGTGACCCGCGCCGTTTCGATCAGCGAGGTGCCCTCGCTCATGCCGACGATCCACGTGGTGCCGTCGCCATCGACGATGGCGTGCACGTCGATGCGCCGCGCATCCGCCGGTTGATGTGACGTGGCGGAGATGTGCGTCGCGGCCAGCTGCGGGGCCCCGACGCGGCGGATCCCGAGCTGCTCGCAGGCCGTGGCGAGTAGCGGTCGACTGTCCAACGATCCAGCGCCATCC
Organism: Ilumatobacteraceae bacterium; assembly: GCA_036262105.1. Classification (GTDB taxonomy): domain Bacteria; phylum Actinomycetota; class Acidimicrobiia; order Acidimicrobiales; family Ilumatobacteraceae; genus JAENVT01. Next base: position 2,997 of record DATAJN010000541.1, on the reverse strand, counting down.
CACATGACATCGACGGCTGCTGCCAGCAGAGCGTGCTCGATCGCAGCCCTGTCGGCCCAGCCGTCACCGGCGACGAGCACTGCTTCGTCCGCTTCGCGGACCCACAGGTTGCCCGCATCGGCGACGCCGACGAGCGCGATGACCCGTAGGTCACGGCTGTGCTCCAAGCGGTACTCGCGGACTGCTCGAATCAGGCCGAGGGCGATCTCGCCGCCATCGACGACAGCGATCCGGCTCAGCATCGCCGGGCCGGGGCTGTCGCTCATTGCATCGCTCGGCGCAACGGCTCGAGCGCGGCCTCGTCGATGCTGCTCGGAAGAGCGATGGTCTCGTAGGCCTCGACCGCAATGCGCACGTGGCCGGCGTCATCGATCACGATGGCATCGACCCCGCGACCGTCGGCGCGTTGCGTCACAACCGCTCGCCACGTGCCAACCGGTTCCGTCACCGGCAGCACCAGCACGCGCCCGACCCGCAGAGGCAGCGCCAGGCGGCCGGTGGTGCCCAGCTCGAGGATGCCTGCTGTCTGGAAGCACAGCTCGATCAGACGGGGCTCGACCAGGAGCGGGGCGTCGTCGGGCCGGTGGTTGGGCGGGAGGTCGCCGGCGAGTGAACCGATCACTCGGTCGCCATCGCGCCATGCAGCCTCCAGCACTCGGTAGGCCGGCCCGTGGAAGTAGATGCGGTAGATGTCGTCGGCGCTGACGACAGCACCGCTCGCCTCACCAGCGGCGTCGGCCGAGCGCTGCTGCGCTGCGGTGCGCGAGAGCCGCACTCGACCGGTGAAGTGGGTGGTGAGCTGCTCTGGTTGGTTGGCCAGGGCGCGGCGAGCGAGCAGGCTGCAGTCGGCCACCAGGTCGTCGCCGATCAGGCGAGGCCGGGCGATCAGTTCCAGGGTACGCGGCTCGTCGCGGAAGAACTTGCAGGGTGCTGCGAAGGTGACGTCTTCGACGGCGATGACCGTCCAATCGTCGGCGGCTGCTGCCGCCACCTCGGCAAAGCCTTCGATGCCCATCACACCCGGCAGCACTGGCGTGCCGTCGATGCGGTGATGGTCGAGGAAGTTCTGCTCGACCGGATCGAGCGCGACGTGTGCGGCCAGCCCGTCGGCCAAGGTCCAACCGGTGAATGCACCGAGCATCGGTCCGGCCGTAGCACCGACCGCGGCGCGAGCGACAATGGGGTCTAGCCCGCCATGTTCGTCGCGCTCGGCTTCCAGCATGCCGAGGCTTCCCGCCACGACAACCTCGCGGCCAGGTCCGGCAGCGATGATCTCACGCCGAACTGCCGCTACGCCGACATCCGGCGGCAGCATGTCGATGCCGGCGAGCGCCATCATCTTCGGGATCGAGCCGCGACTCGCCATCCCGATGCCGGCCCACGCCGTCCAGTCGATGGCGATGCCACGCGTTTCCGGCCGAGTGGTGCGGAAGCTCGACACGCTCTTGCACAGGAGGTCGTTGGCGGCGCTGTAGTCGGTTTGACCACCGTTGCCGAAGCGACCGGCGATCGAACTGAAGACCACAGCGGTACCGAGCGGAACGTTCCCCAAGCCGTGAAGCAGGTTGAACCACCCGTGGCTCTTCACGCCGAACACGAGATCGTATTCCCGCACCGACTTGTCGTTCAGGGTATGACTGATCTCCACGCCGGCGCAGTGCAACAACACGTCGACGCGGGCGTGGTTCTGACGGACGACTTCGAGCGTGGCGTCGACCGCGTCGCCATCGGTGAGGTCGACTGAGTGCCAGGTCGCGGTGCCTCCGGCGCGTCGAATCGCGGCGATTGCATCGGCGGCGGCCTTGGCCCGCTCGAGGTGGGCAAGCTCGCGCTCGACCAGTGCCGGCGTGGCTCGTTTCCCGCTGGCAGTGATGCGTTCGGCCAGGTCGCGCTTGAGGTTCTCACGATCAGTGACGAAACGCTCGAGGTCGGGATTGCCCGGGTCGGGCTCGGCGACTAGGTCGAGGAGGTGGAACGTCCCGCCGCATGCAGCCAGATCGGTGGTGATCGCCGACACGATGCTGCCGGCGGCGCCGCTGATCACGAGCACGCTGTCGGAGGTGAGCGACCTTGCGGCTCCGCCGTCGATCGCCAGTTCGTCGACGAGGGTGACGCTCCAGCGCTGCCCATCCGCTCGGCCGATCTCCACGGCTCCCGAATCCTGGAGCGTCTCGGCGACGAGGAGCTGAGCAATGATCGCGGGCACTTCGTCGGAGCCGAAGTCAACCGCCTTCACCAGTGCATCGGGGCGCTCTCGGGCGAACGCCTTGGTGAAGCCAGTGACCGCGCCACCCATCGGAGCACGGGCGCCAGCTGAGTCGTAGCCATGGTGGCCGCCGAGACGGGTCGCGCTGACGAGGAACGTGCCTCGCGGTGCAACATCGCCGTACAGCTGACGCATCGCCGAAGCAAGAAGCATCACGCGAACGCGGAGGCCCTCGTGCCACCCAGCGGAGTCGAGCGCCGCGTGCGGACCCTCGTCGTCGAGAGCAGGCAGCCAGTAGACGCCCGTGATGGGGCCAGACTCCTGCCAAGACGCGAGCCGAGCGATCAGTGCGTCGGCGTCGGGTGTGTCGTCGACGACCAGTGTGTCGACCTTCAGTTCCTGCAACCGTTCGACGAGAGCGCCGGCCACACCGCCACCGTCGGCCATCACGACCACCCTGTTGCCGGCATGCAGCGTGACACCAGTCGGCTCGCAGTGTTCGAGCGCCGGGCGCAGCACGGTTGCAGCGACGCGTCGCGGGAACCCGTCGACGTCGGCGATCTCGATTTCCGTCGCGGTCTCGGTCACGGCCTCGATGGCGACTGGGGCGATGACCGTGGTTGGTGTTGTTGGTGTTGGTGGTGTTTGTGGGGTGCGGTCGCGGACGAAGCCGATGACGTGGTTGATGGTCGGGTAGTCGCGGAGTTGCAGTTTGTCGTCGCGTTCGATGCCGTATTCCTGGCGGATGGTGGCGAACAGTTCGGCTTGTTTGACGGTGTCGATGCCGAGGT
>DATAJN010000540.1:0-12966 GCA_036262105.1 Ilumatobacteraceae bacterium | reverse complement strand
CGTCGAGCACCACGGGTTGTCGAGGAACGACATACGACAGCTCACGATCTACGTCGCCGGTCCGCACCAGAACCTGCTCGACGCCTGGAACGAAGTCGTCTCCTGCTTCGACACGAACGTGCCGCCGGCGACGCTGCTCGGCGTGACGTTCCTCGGTCATGTCGGACAGCTCGTCGAGGTCGACGCAGTCGTCGTCGCGTCCTAGCCCGCCACTAGCGGGAGGGCGAGCAGGCTGACGGTCTTCTTTCCGCCGTCGGTGTCTTGCTGGCCGACCTCGCGAAACCCGATCGAATGGTGGAATGCAAGCGAGGCATCGTTACGCGGCCGTACGTTCACTTCGCACAACAGTTGGGCGAAGACCCCCGTGAACCGATCGACAACGTGCGAGTAGAAGGCGCGTCCGATTCCGAGGCGCCGATAGGCAGGATCAATGGCGATGCGGTCGAGGTACACGAAGTCGTCGTAGTTCCTGCTGAACCACCCGTAGTTGAGGCTGGCGTAGTCGATACCGGGTGGAAAGGTGATGCAGAAGCCGGCGAACGCACCGTCGACCTCGGCGGTCAGGGCGAGAGCCGCCAGGCCGAACAATCGGTCCAGCTCGGCCCGATCGAGCTCGTTGATGTGGGGAACGGTGCTGTTGTTGAGCATCAGCGCGTGGTGTAGATCATCGACGGTGGTTTCGCGAATGTTCACTGGTCCGAAACGGTATCCAGCGGAGCCCGGCGGTCGGAACCTTGACTGCATGATCGCAGCGCGCCGGGAAGGTCGTCGAGCGACCGCACGAGCGTCGTCAACGAGCATTCGATCATCAGGTTGACCACTTCGTCGTCGAATCGACGTCGCCAGTCGGTGTACAGCCCCACGATCGGCTTGCCGAGGGCAAACGCGTAGCCGAGCTCCCAGGCCGTGCCGTCGTCGGTCGTGAGCCCGTTGAGGCTGGCCACGACGACATCACATTCGTCGATGCCGCGCCGGTCGTTGGCGAAGATCTCGGTGACGTTCTCGGCGTTCTTGTTCGGGTTGTCGCGGTGCGGAAGGAAGGTCGCGAAACCTGCGTCAACGATCACCTTCTCCACCTCCTCGATCCACCACCTCTCGCCCTCGTCGAACAGAGGCCCGGCGACATACGCCCTCACGACCGACTCCAGTCGCCGTCCCAGCCGTTCGCACGGATCTCGTCGCCGTCGGCGTCGATCGGTCGGCCTTGCCAGCGCACGGCCCCCGGAGTCGCGCTGAGCTTGGCGACCAGTCCCTGCATCGGCGTGCCCTCGACCTCGACGATCGCCTGACGCTCGGCGTAATGGGGGTCGGCGGAGATGTCGGCCATCGACATCACCGGGCCGATCGCGGCCTCGGCGGCCGTGAAGGCCTCGATGACTTCGGCCTGCGTGCGTTTGGCGCACCACGCCACCATCACCGCCTCCAACGCCTCCCGGTTGGCCATGCGGTGGGCGAACGTGGTGAACCGCGCGTCGTCGCCGACATCGAGGAGCTTCAACACTCGCTTGGCCACCGAGTCGCTGGATGTGGAGACTCCGACCCATGCGCCGTCCTTGCACTGATACGTGCCACGGGGAACGGAATAGGGCAACCCGGAGCCCAGTCGTTCCTGCATCTCGCCGGTCAGTTCGTACAGCGAGATCAGCGGACCCATCAGTTGGAACAGGCTCTCCAGCAAGCTGACGTCGACCACCTGGCCTACGCCACTGCGCAACGCGACCATGGTGGCGAAGGCGGCCACCAGCCCGGTGACCTCGTCCGTGAGGGCGATGGCAGGCAACAGTGGCTGACCACCTGGCTCACCGGAGATCGCCGCGAGGCCCGACATCGACTCGGCAATGGTGGCAAAACCGGCCCGACCGCGGTACGGGCCGGTCTGGCCGAAGCCTGTGACGCGGGTGATGACCAGTGCGGGATTGAGACTGTGCAGCACATCAGGGCCGAGACCGAGCCGCTCGAGTGCGCCGGGTCGGAAGTTCTCGATCAGCACGTTGGCGTCGGTGGCCAGCCGCTTCAGCACGGCAACGTCGGCCTCGACCTTCAGATCGAGCGCGATGTTGCGCTTGTTGCGATTGACCAGCTTCCACCACAAGCTCTCTCCATCGCGAGGATCGCGCCATGCCAAGTTGCGCAGGCTGTCGCCCCCATCGGGTCGCTCGACCTTGATCACGTCGGCACCGAAGTCGGCGAGGTAGCGCGCGCAGTTGGGGCCGGCGAGCACGGCTGACATGTCGAGTACACGCAATCCGTGCAATGGGGCTGGGGCCATGACGCTATCGAACCACGGTTACTGCAGAACGTTGTAGTCCGTCGGCAGGCTTCCCCGACCGGTCAGCGCCAAGAGCAGCGTGACTGGATCGGCGAGCTCGGCCATCAGCGCGACCACCACCGACGACGTCGAACCTGCAAGAAAGGTCGGCTGGCCGCAGGCGCGTTGCAGGTCGAGAGTGTGCAACGCCACTTCCGCAACCCGAGTGACGAGGTACTCGACGAACATCATCTGGCCGACGAACGTGTTGACCACCTCGTCGTCGGCAGTCGACGCGACCAAGGCGAGAACTCGCTGTGCCGTCGCCTCACCTTCGCCAAGTGGATCGGTGAGCTGTGCTCCGGCCGCGCGACCTCGCTCGGCGACACCGGCGTGAACGTTCGGGTCGGACAAGACGGTGCGGTAGTAGTCGGCCGCATCGACGACGATGCGGTCCACGTGAGGTTCGGCCGCCAGGTACCGCTCGACGGTGGTGAAGCCGCGGAGTGTGTGGGCCGTCAACTCGCGCACGTTCCACACGCCAAGGCCGGGGAGCTCCCATTGATGGGGTTCGATGCGCTCGATCGTGGCCAGCATCGACGCCGCAGCGTCGTCGAAGGCAGCCCTCACCGCAGCGGGATGTTGAAGCACCGATCCTCCAAGTTGCCGAGTGCGTAGGTCTCGTAGTCGATCCCGAAGTCTGACAGCAGATGGCGACAGCGCTCGCTCCAGCCGAGTGCCGCCGGCGACGACATGCGATGCACGACCTGGGTGATGCCGCCCTCGTACACCCTGTACTCGGCCCACGTGCCGGGGAAGTCCTTCACGCATCCGACCTCGATCGAGGGAACGCCGCACGACATGCGCCGCACACGATGCCGGTGAGTGTGCCCCGCGGTGTAGGCGACGATCCGAGTTTGACGAGCAGCGACCGCGGCGAGGCCATCGCTGCTGTCGGGGCTCAGCCCGAAGTACTCGTTGTGGCGCTTGCCGGAGATCCACTGTTGATGGTGGCCCATCACCAGCACGGGCCGATCGGCGCCGGCGACGCGATCCTCGAGCCACTGCAACTGTTCCTCGGAGATCGCGCCGGTCGTGCGCTCGGAGAGAACCGTGTCGAGCAGCGCGATCGACACCCCGGGAAGGTCGATCCACTCGTCGCCCGTGTACCGCTGCTGGGCGTGGTACGAGTCGTGGTTGCCTCGGACGACGTGCAGGCGACCGCCAAACGTGTCGCGGTAGCGGACCTCGAACGCGGCGAACTCGTCGTCGGTGCCATCGCTGGTGAGATCTCCCTTCACCACCACTGCGGCAAGCCGGGCCGCCGCCATTTCGGTGGCGGCGGCGTCGTTCATCGTGGTGGGATGCAGCGGCTCGCCGGGCTCGACGCGCTGAATGGGACCGCGGGGATCGTCGTCGATCTTGCCGCACTCGACCTCGCCGAGATGAAGATCGTTCACCGTGCCCACCCTGCACAGAAGTTCACCTGCTGGACGCGACAGTGTCTGCACCTCGTAGTTACCGACGTGGTAGATCGAATCGGGGTGCAGGCCTTCGAGTCGCACCACCCCGCCATCCGCTCCCGCCCGATGAGCGACGATCAGGTCATCGGCGACCGTGGTGATGTCCACCCCGCCGAGGGTAGCCGTCTAGCGTCGCGGACGCTCGCGGCGAGAGGGCAACGGCATGATCCACCACCGGTTGCTGAAGCGCCATGTCGGCACCCGCCGAGCGGACGGCGATTCCGGGAGCATCGGCTTCGGCCACAGCGCCTCGATGGCCGCAACGATCGCGGCCACCTCTTCCGGACTGGCCACCGGCGACACGTCAACGTTCACAACGGCACGTTGCCGTGCTTGCGGCGGGGTAGCTCTTCGCGCTTGGTGCGCAGCATGCGGAGGCCGGCGACGATCTTCTGGCGGGTTTCGGCGGGATCGATCACGTCGTCGACGTAGCCACGCTCGGCAGCGTTGTATGGATTGGCGTACTTCTCGGTGTATTCGGCCACGAGTTCGGCACGACGCAGCGCCGGATCGGCTGCCTGCTGCAGTTCGCGGCGGTAGACGATCTCGACGGCACCTTGCGGACCCATCACGGCAAGCTCGGCAGTCGGCCAGGCGTACGCCAGGTCGGCACCGATCGACTTCGAGTTCATCACGACGTACGCGCCGCCGTACGCCTTGCGGGTGATGATCTGGATGCGCGGCACGGTGGCTTCGCAATAGGCGTAGAGCAGCTTGGCGCCGTGACGGATGATGCCCCCATACTCCTGATCGACGCCCGGCAGAAAGCCGGGCACATCGACGAAGGTCAACAGCGGGATGTTGAACGCATCGCACGTTCGGACGAACCGCGCCGCCTTTTCCGAGCTCTCGATGTCGAGAACTCCGGCAAGCATGAGCGGCTGGTTGCCGACGATTCCGACGGGGTGGCCTTCGACGCGACTGAACCCGCACACGATGCTGCGCGCCCAGTGCGGGAAGTACTCGAAGAACTCGCCGTTGTCGACCACCTCGCGGATGACCGCCTTCATGTCGTACGGCTGGTTCGGGCTCGGCGGCAGGAGATCGTTGAGAGCGGGGCACAACCGGTCGGGGTCGTCGCCAGTGTCGACATACGGCGGTTCTTCGAGGTTGTTCGACGGCAGGAAGCCGAGCAGGAAGCGCACGTCTTCCAGACAGGACTTCTCGTCGGGTGACACGAAGGTGGCCACGCCGCTCTTCGAGGCATGACTCATCGCCCCGCCGAGCTCCTCGAGCGTCACCTCCTCGCCAGTGACCGTCTTGACGACATCGGGGCCGGTGATGAACATGTGGCTCGACTCGCGGACCATGAAGATGAAATCGGTCATCGCCGGGCTGTACACGGCGCCGCCCGCGCACGGGCCAAGGATCACCGAGATCTGCGGAACCACTCCACTCGACAACACGTTGCGATAGAAGATGCCGCCGTAACTGGCCAACGAAACGACACCTTCTTGGATGCGCGCACCCGCTCCGTCGTTGAGACCGATCACGGGAGCGCCGACCTTCAAGGCGAGATCCATCATCTTGTGGATCTTCTCGGCGAACACCTCGCCCAAAGCGCCACCGAACACGGTGAAGTCTTGGCTGAACACGAAGACCTTGCGGCCATCGACGGTTCCCCAGCCGGTGACGACGCCGTCGGTGTAGGGACGCTCGTCGAGCCCCGAGGCCAGGGCGCGGTGACGAGCCAAGAGGTCGAGCTCGTGGAAGCTCCCGGGGTCGAGAAAGCAGTCGAGCCGCTCGCGGGCGAGCATCTTGCCCTTCTCGTGCTGTCGTTCGACGGAACGTTGCGAACCGGCGTTGTAGGCCTGCTCCCGGCGCTGTCGAAGATCCTCGAGCTTGGCGTCCATCGGATTGCTCATTGCCGACCACGCTACTTGGACGGCGGAGCAGCCCTCATACGCATGAGCGACCGGTCATCAGGTCAGTTCATAGACGACCGTGATCGACACCGTCATGTCCTGCGTGCCCGTCTCGATGGGAGTCGCTGCCGCGCTGGCCGGCGAATCGGCCGCGGCCCGGTAGACCAGCGGAATCGGATTGCTGACGGAGACTTCGCTGATCTGCAACACGCCCCCCACCGTCACACCGGCAGCTGCGGCGTACTCGCCGGCGCGCTTGCCGGCGTTGCCGATCGCGTCAGCCCGAGCCGCGCCGATCAACGCCTCGGTGTCGTCGACGTAGAACGACACGCCGCCAATGGTGATGTTGTCACCGGCCGCAGCGGCAGCCGCGTCGATCACGGGGCCGGTTCGGGAGATGTCACGCACTGTCACGGTCACGTTGTTCGATGCCTGATATCCCGTGACCGTCCTGCCAGTCGAGTTGTACTGCGGGTACATCGACAAGCCTGATGTGGCGATGTCATTGTCGCTCACCCCTGCGTTCTTCAACGCGGCGATCAGAGCAGATGCGCTCGTGTTCGCTTGGGACAACGCGTCGGTTGCGGTGGATGCCACTGCCTGCACCCCGACGCTCAGCGAAGCCGTATCGGGCTTGACCTTGATCCTTCCTTCGCCGCTGACCGTGATCGACTTGACGATCGACCCCGCTGCCGGCGCGGGTTGCGACGAGGCGAGGGTCGCCTTTGGATCATCACGTCCGACCCATGCAGCCCCGGCGACCGCGAGCATTCCGACGACTGCCCCACCGACTAGCACTCCAACCCAACGTCCGTTCACTTCGCGCCTCCTCCGAACCGGCCCTGGCCGGGCCGCTCACACGTTGGACGGATCGGGTGATACGCCTGGTTCCCTCGTTCTCGATGTTCCTGGCAAGCTTGCGACGATGACCTTGCCGATCACGCCGCCGCTGTCGCCGATGCTCGCCAAGGCCGCGACCGAGATCCCGACCGGCGACGGATGGCTCTACGAGCCGAAGTGGGATGGCTTCCGCTGCATCGTCTTCCGCGACGGCGACAGCATCGAGCTGACGAGTCGCAACGAGCGTCCGTTCACTCGATACTTCCCGGAGTTGTTGACGCCGCTGCTGAACAGCTTGCCGCAGCGTTGTGTCGTCGACGGCGAGATCGTCGTGCCGGCGGCCGATGACCGAGGACTCAACTTCGATGCCTTGCTGCAACGCATCCATCCTGCCGAATCACGCGTGCGCCGCTTGTCGATCGAAACGCCTGCCTCGTTCGTCGCCTTCGACCTGCTCGCATTGGGCGACGAGTCGTTGTTGGACAAGCCTCTGACGGAACGACATGCCCTCTTGACCGAGCAACTGGCCGCAGCCGAACCGCCGGTGTACCTGTGTCCATCTACGAATGACGCTGCCGTCGCCCAACACTGGTTCACCGAGTTCGAAGGCGCCGGTCTCGATGGCGTAGTGGCGAAGCGCTTGAGCGATCCGTACACACCCGACAAACGCACCCTCATCAAGGTGAAGCATCAACGCACGGCCGATTGCGTGATCGCCGGCTACCGAATCCACAAGGACGGCAACGGAGTCGGCTCGCTGCTCCTCGGCCTCTACGACGACAGCGGTGATCTCCACCACGTCGGTGTCGTTGCCTCGTTCAGCGTCAAGCGGCGCGCCGAGCTGCTGGCCGAACTCGAGCCGCTGACGCATGGCGCGCTCGAGAACCATCCGTGGAGGGACTGGGCGGAGTGGATGTCGCGAGCCGATGAGTCCGGCACGCGCATGCCCGGTGGCGGTAGTCGATGGAACGCCGGCAAAGACCTCAGCTGGGTTCCCCTACGGATCGAGCGGGTCGCCGAGGTGACGTTCGGTCAGTTGCAAGAAGGGCGCTTTCGCCACGGTTCGCAGTTCCTGCGTTGGCGGCCCGATCGCGAACCGCAATCGTGTCGTTACAGCCAGCTCGACGTGGCCGACCCCGTTGCGTTCGGGTCGGTCGTCGGTCGAGCGACCTGACGAAACCCGCGAGCTGCGGCTAGGGCGACGACGAGGCAGTAACACCGGCGGCATCGGTGAGGAGCACGGTCTTCGAGCCGACCTGCTCGTCGCCGAATCGAACCGAGACGGTCCACACCCCCGGCGAGCCGAGCGGCAATCCTTGCTCGACTGGCAGCATCGCCACGCCAGCGGCGGTGAGCGGCACGTTCAGCGTGACACCGGCGACGGTGGCCCCCGCAGGGGGGGTGAAGTCGACCGCCAGCCCGGCAACTCCTGTCTTCGGTTTGACGACTTCCACTTGCACTGCGTTGGGGCCGATCACGGCGCTGAACCGCACGGTGACGTCGGCCGCGTCGCTGGTGATGTGAAGCGTCGCGGCGAGCCCCTTGGTGGTGTCGGACGTGGCAGCCACCTTGGGAGGCGCCAGCGACAGCATCCACGCGGTGAGGGCCAGCACGATCACGCCGCACACAGCCTCGATGCCGACGGCGCGGCGCAGCCGCACCGCCAGTTGACCGGTCATGGCATCGACCCGCGCCACACGTTCCTTGATGAACTGCCGGGCAGCGACACCAAGGAAGACCATCGCTCCGACAGCGATCGATTTCAGGAACAGCACCCTGCCATGGCTGCTGGTGAAGATCTCACCCCAGTCGAGGCGATACATCTGGATGAATCCCGTCAGGATCGTGATCGTCAACGCAGGGGTGGAGATGCGGGCGAAACCGCGAACAGCGTGGACGAGGTCTTCCTCGCCGGGACCGGCCAACACCACGCGTGCCAGGAGGATCAGCCCACCGAGCCACACCGCCATGGCCAGCGCGTGAGCGATTCCGGCGGCGTAGCCGAGGAACGCCAATTGGCCGCCGCTACGACTGAATCCGAGTGTGGCCACCGCAAGACCGGGGAGCGCGAGCGCCGGGAGTTGGGTGGCAGGATCGATGACCCGTTCGGGACGCATCACCACCCAACCGGTGAGGAAGACGAAGATCACCCTGGCCAACGCGGCAATGCCAGGCGTCGTGTCGGTGAGGCCGTTCCATGCCGTCGGTGACAGCGAGCTACCGATTCCCTTGCCGCTGATGCGCGCCGCAACGCACGCCGTGTTGAAGACGGAGACGGCGAGGGTCAGCAACCACGCCGACCGGAGAAAGCGAACCGTGAGGATGTATTCGACACCTTCCGGCCACGCGGTGGCGATGAGCACCAGCGATCCGAACAGCACGGCGACGCCGAGCGAGATCAACAACCTCGACAGACCGAGTGGGCCGCCTGACCCCGATTCCGGTACCGCGGTGTCGTGCGACGGGGTGATGGTCGCCGGCGGCACCGTGGAGCCCGGAACTGCTGTCGACCCGCTGGCCGGTGTGGTGCTCGCCGCAGCGACCGTGCCGACCGTGGCGTTGGCAATCGTGAACGAGAACGTCGAGCTGCCGCCACCTTGTCCATCCAGCTGACTCACCAGCCACGACACCACGCAATCACCCTTTGGCAACGGATTCGGGACGGGGACCGTCAGCGAGACGCCATCCACGCCTACCTGGGGCGTGCCGACTGCGAACGGAGAGCCGTTGCAGACGACCTGGACGTTGTTGGCGGCGCCCAACGCATTGGCGAACGTGAGCAGCAGCGAGGGGGGCGACGTATCCACCGTGGTTCCACCGGCGGGCGACGACGACACCAGCGTATTGTCCGCGGCGTCGGCGTGCGGCACGGCGAACGCGCCAAGAGCGACGACGCCGATACACACGACCAGGGCGCGGCGCAGGGCGCGAGTGGACATCGATGAGCTCTTCATGCTGGTAGCTCAACGCTAGAGGATGGGCGCCAGCCGCTCACGCCACGTCGCCCGGGTAGCGACGCGCCCTCGACGTCACCGCGTGGGAACGAAACCAATGTCGCACCCCCTGAGTAGGCTCGACTCGATGGCTACCCAGTCGCTCTACCGCCGGTACCGCCCGCGCCGTTTCAGCGAGCTTCGCGGGCAAGAACACGTGGTGCGTGCCTTGCGCAATGCGGTCATGAACGAGCGCGAGGGGCAGGCCTACCTCTTCTCCGGCCCGCGAGGCACCGGCAAGACGTCGTCGGCACGGATCCTGGCCAAGGTGCTCAACTGCGAGCGCCCGGTCGACGGCGAACCCTGCTGCGAGTGCGATTCGTGTCTTGCCGTCGAGCGCGGCACCAGCTACGACGTGCACGAGCTCGACGCCGCGAGCAACAACGGCGTCGACGCTATGCGCGACCTCATCGAGAAGGCATCGCTCGGCACTCCCGGCCGGCACAAGGTGTACATCCTCGACGAAGTGCACATGCTCTCCAAGGCCGCCGAGGCGGCGCTGCTGAAGACCCTCGAAGAGCCACCACCACATGTCGTCTTCGTGTTGGCCACCACCGACCCGCAGAAAGTCAGTGAAACGATCCGCAGTCGCACGCAGCACCTGCAGTTCCATCTGCTGCCGATGGATGTGCTCGAACAACACATCCGCTGGTTGGCCGCCGACGCCGAGATCGAGCTCAGCGATGCAGCGTTGGAAGGTGTGCTTCGCCAGGGCGGTGGGTCGGCACGCGACACGATCTCGGCGCTGGAGCTCGTGGCCAACAGCGGGGGCGAGGCCCCCGAGGTCATCCCGCTCGACGAATTCGTCGAGGCGTTCATCGAGCACGATCCCGGTCGGGCCCTTGCCGTCGTGGCCCATGCCGTCCTGCAGGGCAGCGATCCGAGAACGTTGACCGAGGAGATCATCCGTCATCTTCGTGACTGCTTCCTGGCGTTGATGGCGCCCGAGCTCGTACAGCTCCCCGCAGACCGCGAGCACGAAGTGTCGTCGCAAGCCACTCGTCTCGGCGCGGCCGCGATCGTGCGGTCGATGGAACGCCTTGGCGAGATGCTGGTCGAGATGCGCCACGCACCCGATCCGCGTTTGCTGCTCGAAGTTGCCTTGGTGCAGCTCACGAATGATGCCGCGGGGTCCGATCTGCACAGCCTGATGTCGCGCCTCGAACGCCTCGAGCAGACGGTGGCCGAAGGCGCTACCGCTCCGGCCGCCAAGGCAATCCCCACGGATGCCAGCGGTCGAGCAACGATCGGCGGCCGGGCCCGACGCGAGACGGCGCCCACCACACCAGCTTCGCCTTCCGCATCTGCCCCAGCTTCGGCACCTGGCGACAGACACCCTTCGCAGACGGGTGCTCCGAAGCCGACAGCGGCGAGTACGCCGACCGGGATCGACGATGTCGGCATCCCGGCATTGTTCGAGAGCCAGGTGCGTCCCGCTCTGCGGGGCATGGCCAAGGCGATCTACATGGGTGCTCAGGTCGGCACCATGTCGGACGGCATGCTGCTCATCAGCTTCGCCGGTGAGCCCCATCGGGTCCGCGCCGAGGAGTATCGCCACGAGGTCGAGCGGGCGCTCGCCGCTGCCGCCGGTCGCTCGGTTCCCCTCTCGTTGGTAGTCGATCAAGCGACGGCACACGACGACAACGTCGTGCAACTGAAGCGCACCCCACAGCCGGCAGCCGACGAAGACGTCGACACCGGCGATCTCGTCGATGTTCCGCCCGACGCCGTGATCTCGCCGATCGACCGATTGGCACAGGCGTTTCCGGGTTCCGAGATCATCGAGGAGCGCACCTGATGGCCGTCTACACCCAACCGGTGCAAGCGCTCATCGACGAGCTCGGCCGGTTGCCAGGAATCGGCCCGAAGTCGGCGCAGCGGATCGCGTTCCATCTCCTCAAGCTGCCGGCCGAAGATGTCACCCGGCTGGCGATGTCGATCACCGATGCCAAGGCACGCGTGCGATTCTGCACACGCTGTTGGAACTTCGCCGATGGCGAGCTGTGCCCCATCTGTCTCGATGATCGACGCGATGCGACAACCCTGTGCGTCGTCGAAGAATCCCGCGACATCGTGTCGATCGAGAAGACCGGAGAGTTTCGCGGGCGCTACCACGTGCTGCTCGGGGCGATGAGCCCACTCGACGGCGTGGGGCCCGAGCAGTTGAAGATGAAGGAGCTGTTCGCCCGACTCGAGCCGGAAGGCGTGCAAGAGGTGATCGTCTGCACCAACCCCAACACCGAAGGTGAGGTGACGGCGATGTACTTGGCGCGCATGCTGCGCCCGTTCGGCATCCGGGTCACCCGTATCGCCAGCGGTCTTCCGGTCGGCGGCGACCTGGAGTACGCCGACGAACTGACGCTCGGCCGAGCCCTCGAGGGCCGCCGAGAACTCATCGGCTAGACCCGAGGCCAAAAAGAAGGCTGGGGTACCACTCCTGGACCTGGTAGCGGGCGGACGGGCCAACTCCAGAGGCGGTACCCCAGAACTTTGCGTCGATAACCTATAAAGATCACCAACGGTTTATGACAGTTACATTACAGGACAGTCGATCAGATGTCAAGCTTTTTCAACGAATAGTGAAGTAGCGACTACTGGTTGCCAAACTTCGAGCTCAAAGGCTACGAACAAGTAACGCGTCGCCCTGCCCGCCTCCACCGCACAAGGCGGCCGCCCCGAGCCCCCCACCGCGCCTGCGCAACTCGTGCAAGATCGTCAGCGCGAGGCGGTTCCCGCTCATTCCGATCGGATGCCCGAGGGCGATCGCGCCACCGTTGACATTGACGATCTCGTCGGTCACGCCGAGGTCGTTCATCGAGGCGACGCCCACTGCCGCGAACGCTTCGTTGATCTCGAACAGGTCGATGGCTCCCACCGTCGTGCGGGCGCGCTCGACTGCAGCTCGAATCGCGCGGCTCGGCTGGTGAAGAAGTGACGCGCTGTCGGGACCGGCCACCATGCCGTACCCGACAACTTGGCCGAGTGGGGAAACGCCACGCGCGTTGACAGCGCGCTCGCTCATCATCACCAGCGCGCACCCGCCATCACTGAGCTGCGACGCGTTCGCCGCCGTGATGGTGCCCTCACTGTCGAACGCCGGCCGCAACGCCGCGAGAGATTCCATGGTCGTACCGGGCCGCACACCCTCGTCGGTGTCGACCAGGATCGGCTCACCGCGTCGTTGCGGGATGGCCACCGCAGTGATCTCGTCGGCGAAACGGCCATCCTTGATGGCGTTCGCGGCGCGCTCGTTCGACTTCATGGCAACTTCGTCCTGTTGGTCGCGCGTGATGCCTCCGGAGTTGTACCGCTCCGTGCCGAGCCCCATCAGGCACGCATCGAACGCGCACCACAGACCGTCCTTGATGATCGAGTCGGAGAGCTCGGTGTTGCCGTAGCGAAAGCCGCCACGCGCACCGATGGCGAGGTATGGCGCGTTCGTCATGCTCTCCATGCCGCCGGCGATCACGATGTCGGCTTCGCCCGCGGCGATCATC
>DATAJN010000539.1:0-11105 GCA_036262105.1 Ilumatobacteraceae bacterium | reverse complement strand
GTTGTTGACGGTCAGCAGCCCGAACGACCAACCCACGGGCAAGGCGGTCACACACGGAACGAGCGCTGCGGTGGGAACGGCCTGCGCCTGCAGCCACATCGGCTCCATCTCGTCGCACAAGGCGGCGGCGTTCACCGGGGTGTGGGTGTTGTCGCTGATACCGGACAGCTGGGCCAAGTTGAGCGCGAGCAGGATGATGACGATGGCCGTGACGAGCGCGGCCGTCAACCGCCGAAACCCCCATCGCTGCACCTTGATGGGCCGGGTTCGCTCGGGCAGCTGGCGGAGGAACTCGCCGTGGAGGTCGC
Source organism: Ilumatobacteraceae bacterium (assembly GCA_036262105.1). GTDB lineage: Bacteria > Actinomycetota > Acidimicrobiia > Acidimicrobiales > Ilumatobacteraceae > JAENVT01. The sequence goes on along the minus strand of DATAJN010000539.1, from coordinate 10,797 downwards.
GTCCTTCCGCTCGCAGCGCCCGGCGTAGTCCCGACGGGAGAGCCAGGCCGCGGGCCGCAGCAAACGCTTCCGACACCTCTTCGATCGTGAACTGCCGGAGGGCGCGGTCGTAGACCTGTTGCGCGCTCGAGCGCAGGGCGAGGCAGAGCATCATGTTGGCCAGGTCGACCGCCTGGCGCCATGGCGTCGGCCGGAGCTCGGCGAACGCTACGTCGATGAGCAGAATGCGGCCGTCGCGTACCATGAGGTTGGCCGGCTTGATGTCGCGATGGGCGAGGCCGGCATCCCACAAGATCCGGATGAGATGGAGCGCCTCGTCGATGAGCGCCTCGTCGACCACCGCGATACCGAGCTCGACCGCGTCGTCGAGGAACTCGGTCACCAGCATGTATTCCCGCTCGGGGGTGAGCTCGACGAAGCCGTACGACTTGGCGCCGGGCGCGCCGGCCTCGCGGACGACCCGCAGCGCGTAGTCCTCCTGTTGGACCAGCCGACGTACGGTGTTGAACGGCTTTTCGTCCTCCAGGCGCCCGTACAGCAACTCTCGACCGAGCTTGTACCAGCGGTCCGCGCGTAAGTGGCTGCGCGAGTAGAGCTTGCCGAACAGGTACGGCGACGAACCGCCTTCTACCCGGAGTCGCAGCGGCGTCGAGCCGGCCGACTCGCTCAGCCCCACGGGCCGGATCTCAGTCACGATCAGGCCGAGCTGTTCCGCGACCGCCTTGCGGATGGCCTCGCCGCGTGAGCCGCCGACGTCGAGGTGGGCCGTCCGCCCGCGCCGGTAGGTCACCGGGAAGATTTCGTTCGGTGCGAAATAGCGAAAGGCGGTCAACGGAAAGCTGACGCCGATGAGGACGCCAACCAGGATCGCGCTCGGCGAGTCGACGCCGAGATGGAGTCGGGCCAGCGCGACGAGCGCTACGACGACCGCGACCACCCACTTCAGTCGATTGCGGAGCTGCCCCGCGGGCACCAGCGTGTACAGGGCGATCACCGACAGCCCGGCGAGCGAAAGCATTTGGATCGAGGGCAGCGACCAGCCGCCCCAGCTCCCTCGCAGGGGGACGCCGAAGGGACGGGGCTGCGTGGTCAGGTCGTACAGTTGGGCGTGCGTGAGCTGCGCGACCTGCGATACCACCAGGTAGATCAGGAGGTGGCGCCAACGTCTGAAGACGATGAGGGCCACGGTGAGCAGCCAGATCGTCACCTCGATGGCCCACCATGATGACGCGTAGTTCACGCCCCGGGCGATGGCGTGGATGCCCGGCAGGTCAATGTCGCTCATCCACCGCACGACCGTGTCGTCGACGACGGTGGCGGTGATCGCCGCGCCCCGGACACCGTTGCGGAAGATCAGCACGGTGACGAGGATCGCGACGGCCGCGCAGATGAGCCAGCCAGCCCCGGTCGTGCGCAGGTCACGGGGCAGCGCCGGTGGTGCACCCGACGGGCGTCGCCTTGTGGTCTCTCGCCCGGCACGGCTGGGCGTCGCCCCCGACTCGCGAGACGTCGCCTGCCCGCGACCGGGGACGCCCACCTCAGTCACCAGGACGCTCCGGGGGAAGTTCGGTGTCATCGAATGCCAGCGGATCCACGACGGACGCCTCCCGGGTAGGCCGTCAGCTTCCCACACTTGGGGCGGGCCGAATCGAGGATGGGCGACCGACTCGCCAACGTCACTGCCCTCTTCAGTCGGCGCAAACCACCAGATGGAACGACCAGTACAGCCTGATCGGGACCTCTGGCCGTAGCGACAGTTCAACCAAACTGCGTACGTTCGACTGGATGTATCCGACCGTCGGGCTGATGGGGACACCAGCGAGACAAGTGGAAAGTGAACGGTCCGGACATGCGTTCGCGCGCGAGTAGCTCAGCGGCCGTTCATCGGGCAGCGATTGCGGTGGCCGCGGTCGCTGCCGCACTCGCCATCGGCGCGATCATGATGGTCGCCCTTGGAGCCAATCCGTTCACCGGGTACAAGGCGCTGTTCACAGGTGCGTTCGGCAGTAAGCAAGACCTCGCGGACACAGCGGTGAAGGCGATGCCGCTGCTCCTGGTGGGCACCGGCATCTGCATCTCGTTCCGGGCCCGAGTCATCAACATCGGCGGAGAAGGGCAGATCGTCGCTGGTGCGCTGCTTGCCACCGTCACGGCTCTGGCCGTGCCCGGCCTTCCGCCCGTGGTGCTCGTGCCCCTGGTGCTCTTGGCCGGGATCGTCGGTGGCGGTGCGTGGGGAGCGATCCCGGGCACGTTGAAGGCCTACCTCGGCGTCAACGAGATCCTGTCGACGATCATGCTCAACATCGTCGCCGTCCAGGTGATGAACTACCTGCTGCGCGGTCCCTTGCTCGATCCGGCCGAGGCCTCGCGCGGAACGCGCATCCCGCAGACGAAGCGTCTCGCACCCAATGCCGATCTGCCGGTGCTGCTCCACGGCACCAGACTGCACCTCGGTGTCGTGGTGGCTCTGGTGGCTGCGATCGCCGCGTGGGTGTTCTTGTGGCGCACCACCACCGGGTACCGGTTGCGTGCCGCTGGGGCCAACCCGGATGCCGCCCGGTACGCGGGCATCGCCGTCAAGCGCATGACGACTCTGGCCCTCACTGCAAGTGGGGCGATGTGCGGCCTCGCCGGCGCCGTGCTGGTGTTCGGCAGTGAGAGTCACCGTTTCGTGACCGACGGCTCGGCCACCGGATTCACCGGCTCGGCAGGGTTCAACGGCATCGTCGCGGCCTTGTTCGGCGGGCTGCATCCGCTGTTGACGATCCCGGCGTCGCTGTTGTTCGGCGGGTTGCTGGTCGGCGCCAACGCGATGCAGCGGGCCATCCAGATCCCCGCGTCGCTGGTGATTGCGGTGAACGGGCTGGTCGTGGTGTTCGTTGCAGCCAGCGTCAGTTTGCGCAGGCGCGTCACCGCCCGGGCCGAAGGCGCCCGCGTGGCGAGTCCTCTCGTCGAGGTCGCCCCATGAGCGAGTTCTTCACCGCATCGGTGCTCGTCGCCACTGTCGCTGCCGGCCTTCGCCTGGCAACGCCGTACCTGCTCGCTGCACTCGGTGAGACGCTCGGTCAGCGCAGTGGCGTGCTCAACCTGGGCGTCGACGGCGTGATGCTTCTCGGCGCGTTCTTCGCCTACTGGACCGTCCTCGAGACCGGCAGCCTGCTGAAAGGCGTGATCGCCGGCGGTTTGGCGGGCATCGTGATGGGAGTCGTCTACGCCGTCGTGACGCTGGTGTTCAAGACCGAACAGGGGATCAGTGGGATCGGCATCTACCTGTTCGGGCTCGGCTTCTCGGAGTTGATCTACCGTCAGGAGGTCGGCACGCCGAGGCCGATCAAGGGCTTCACCAAGGTGAAGATCCCCGTGCTCGGCGACATCAAGTACGTCGGCAAGATGCTCTTCGACCACAGTCTGATGGTCTACCTGGCCCTGTTGTTGGTACCGGCGATGACTTTCCTGATCAACCACACCCGGTTCGGTCTCGACGTACGCGCCGTAGGCGAGACCCCCGAGGCCGCTGACAGCCTCGGTGTCAGCGTTGCTCGCACGCGAACCGTGACGATCCTCATCGGCAGCACGCTCGCCGGTCTTGGCGGGGCCGCCTTGGCGCTCGAGCTCGGCACCTTCCAGCAGAACCTCACCAACGGCATCGGGTTCATTGCCGTGGCGCTCGTCTACTTCGGTGCGTGGCGCCCGACGGGTGTGCTGCTCGGCTCACTGCTCTACGGGATGGTGACGGCCACTGTCAACCAGTTGAAGACACTCGGCGTCGTCACCGGTGCCGCCGCCAGCCTCACCACGATGGCCCCCGCGGTCCTCACCGTGATCGCTCTTGTCGTCATCGCCCGCCGCGGTTCGGCCCAGCCCGCCGCGCTCGCCCTGCCGTTCGAGAGGGCGCGATGAGCGCCAACGATCGCCCATCAACTCTCACAGAAGCCCATCAACTCTCACAGAAGCCCATCAACTCTCACAGAAGAAGGAGTAATCATGAATACATCCAAGCATCGGGCGCTCCGGCGGTCGATCATCACGCTCGCCGCGATCGCTATCGTCGCCGCCTCCTGCGGCTCCGACAAGACATCGACGCCGTCCGCCGCCACGTCGGCACCGTCTGTCAGCACGGCGGCTCCGGCAGCCACATCCGCCCCCGCGGCGACCGAGTCGACCGCGGTCACCGCGACACAGCCGGCTGCATCCACTCCGAGCGCCGGCGCTGCACTGAAGGTCGCCGTCATTCTCCCCAGCGCGGCCAATGACTTGTCGTTCAGCCAGAGCATGGCCGACGCCCTCAACCGGATGAAGGATGCCGGACTCATCTCCGAGCTGAAGGTGAGCGAGAACATGTTCGTCGTCGACGACGCCGCGGCTGCGATCAGGAGCTACGCCCAAGACGGGTTCGACGTCGTCATCGCCCATGGTTCGCAGTACGGCGGTTCGCTACAGCAGATCGCTCCCGACTTCCCGAAGGTTGCCTTCGCCTGGGGAACTGCCGCAGACACGTTCGGCCTGCCGAACGTCACTGGGTACACCGCGGCCTCCGATCAGGGCGGCTACGTGATGGGCGTCATGGGTGCGATCCTCGCCAAGGGATCGTCGATGGGCGTCATCGGGCCGATCGAGGTCGGCGATGCCAAGCTGTACAACGACGGATTCGCGGCCGGCGCAAAGGCCCAGGATCCCAACGTGAAGGTCGGCGTGAACTACACCGAGTCGTTCAGTGACACCGCCCTTGCTGCCGAGGCGGCAACGTCATTCATCAGCGGCGGAGCCACGGTGCTGACCGGCTCGTCGCAGATGACTGTTGGCGCCGTCGGCGTGGCCAAGAACAGCGGAGTCGCCTGGTTCGCGACCAACTCCAACCAGACCCAGCTCGCCCCCGATGTCGTGGTGGCCAGCCAGGTCTACAAGTGGGATGTCGTGCTCAAGGAGCTGTTCGCCAAGGTCAACTCTGGTTCCTACGGTGGCGAGACCTACCAGATCAATCTCGCCAACGGTGGCGAAGTGATCGAGTTCAACGACGCCTACAAGTTGCCGGCCGACGTCAAGGCAGCCGGTGACAAGGCGATTGCCGGAATCACCGATGGCTCGATCAAGACCGGCGTTGCCGGGAGCTGACCCGGACCGATGGACCCAGACCGAATGAGCCAGACCGAATGAGGAGGTGAGCGAGACGTGGCGATGACATCGAGGGTCGCAACCGACGAGACCGTACCGATGTTGCAGATGCGCGGGATCGACAAGCGATTCCCCGGTGTCATCGCCAACGACAACGTCGATTTCGACGTCAGGGCCGGCGAGGTTCATGCCCTTCTCGGTGAGAACGGCGCCGGCAAGAGCACGTTGATGAAGATCCTGTTCGGCTTGTACCAGCCGGACCGGGGTGAGGTGCATCTCCACGGCAAACCGCTGCGGCTGCGCTCGCCCCACGATGCGATCGAAGCCGGCGTGGGCATGATCCACCAGCACTTCATGCTCGTGCCGACGCTCACTGTCACCGAGAACGTCGCTCTTGGCCTGGGGCGCAACCCGTTGGCCGGAGTCGACCTGCCGGGCATCGCCCGGCGCATCACCGAGTTGAGCAACACCTATCACCTCGGCATCGACCCCGAAGCCAAGTGCTGGCAACTCGCGGTCGGTGAGCGACAACGCGTCGAGATCCTGAAGGTTCTGTACCGGGAGGCCCGCCTGCTGGTGCTCGACGAACCCACCGCGGTGCTGACGCCCGGCGAGGTTGACGACTTGCTCGGCACGCTTCGCCGCATCGCCGACGACGGCTGCGGGCTGATCTTCATCAGTCACAAACTGCGAGAGGCCATTGATTTCGCCGATCGAATCACGGTGATGCGCGACGGCGCGGTGACCGGCGAGGTCCTCCCGGCCGAGACGAACCTCGATCAACTGGCTCAGCTCATGGTCGGGCGTCCGGTGAAGCTGATCCCCGACAAAGCGCCGAGTGTCCCCGGCGCGGCGGTGCTCACCGTCTCCGACCTCACTGTGGCGGGCGATCGTCGTCGTGTGGCCGTCGACGCAGTGAGTTTGGAGGTGCGCGCCGGCGAGATCGTGGGGATCGCCGGAGTGTCGGGCAATGGACAGCGCGAGCTCGCCGACGCGATCGCCGGGTTGCGGCCGGTTGTATCAGGCTCGGTGCGGATCAACGGGGTCGAGACGACGAACAACTCGCCGCGCGACTCCCGTGCAGCGGGTCTGGCCTATGTGCCCGAGGAGCGGATGCGCGAAGGCGCGATTCCGGACTTCAGCGTCTGGGAGAACCTGATCTTGTTGAACCACGCCAGTTCATCGAGCGCGTCGCACGGCTTCCTACAGATGCGATCCATCCGCGAACAAGCCCAGAAGCTGGTGTCGTCGTATGTGGTCAAGACCCCCAGCCTCGACACGCCCGTGCGGTCGCTGTCGGGCGGCAACATCCAGAAGATGATCTTGGCTCGCGAGATGTCCGCGGCCGCCGCCGTACTGGTGGTCTCGCAGCCCACGCGCGGCGTCGACATCGGCGCAGCCGAGTACATCCACGCCCGGCTGGTCGACGCCCGCGCCGCCGGGGTCGGGATTCTGTTGATCTCCGGCGAGCTCGACGAAGTCCTTGGGATGAGCGATCGCATTGGCGTGATGTTCGAGGGTCGCCTCGTGGCGATGCTCGAGCGCAGCGACTGCACAGCGGAACGGCTCGGCCTGCTGATGGCCGGCGAAACCGACACGGAACGGAGAGCAGGATGACCATGACCAAGAACTCAGTGCCTGAGAGCACAGGGCTGCGCGCCTTGTACGGTCGCAGCTTGCTGACGACCCACGACTGGTCGACAGACGATCTCGACATCCTGCTCGCCGTCGCTACTCGACTCGAGGCTCTCGATCGTGCCGCCGTCCGCGTCGATGTGTTGCGCGGCGAACTCGCCTATGCGATGTTCTTCGACAATTCGACTCGGACGAAGTCGGCGTGGGCGGGAGCCGCGGCCCGTCTCGGGATGCACCCGGTGATCGTCGACGGTTCCTCGACTCAGGTGTCGCACGGGGAGACGGCCGAAGAGACCGGCGCCATGCTCGGGATGAACGCCCACGCACTCGGTGTGCGTCACGACCTGATCCTCGGCGAGGGCAACGCGTTCATGCGCGATGTGCAACGGGGCATCGATGGCTACCTCGCAGCCACCAATGATTCGCGGGTCGTGCCGATTGTCAACCTGCAGTGCGACATCGATCATCCGACTCAGTCGCTGGCCGATCTGCTGTGGTTGCGCGAGCACTTCGGCGGCTCCGTCGCCGGCCGGCGGATCACGGTGTCGTGGGCCTATTCGCCGAGCTATGCCAAGCCGCTGTCGGTGCCGCAAGGCGTCGTGTCACTTCTGGCCCGGTTCGGCGCACACGTCACGCTGGCCCACCCGCCGGGTTACGAATTACTCGCCGAACCGATGGCCTGGGCTGCCGAGGGCGCTGCTGCGTCGGGTGGCTCGTTGCGGGTCACCGATGACATGGACGACGCGTTCGCCGGCGCGCAGGCCGTGTACCCCAAGTCGTGGGGTCCACAGGTCTTGATGCGCGAGCGCGTGGCCGCCAATCGCCAAGGTGACCGCGAGGCATTGCACGACATCGAACAGCGAGCGTTGGCTCACAACGCCGAGTTTCGGGCGTGGATCTGCGACGAGCGGCGGATGGCACTCACCGACGATGCGCTCTACCTGCATTGCTTGCCGGCCGACATCGGTGCGGAGGTGAGCCCAGGTGTGATGGAACAGTTCCGCGTGGCTGTGGCCCGCGAAGCGAACAAGAAGGTGTATGTGGTCATGGCCATGCTCGCCGCAGCAAAGGTCCCCGATCTCGCCGCGGTACTCAACGGAGGTGTTTGAAATGCCCAAGGTGTCAGAACAGCTGGACCTGTCGAAGCTCGATCACAGAGTCGCCGAACTGGCCGAGCGGTATCGCCCGCTCGCCGTCGGAATCCTGCGCGAGGCCATCCGCATCCCGGCCGACGAGGTCGACCGGCCCGTCGATGACGGTGGTGACCCGCGTTCGGGGCTCTCGAACCACGAGAGTCGCCGGCTGCACTTCTTGCGCGACACGATCATCGATATCGACGCCGTTCGCCACGCCGACGACGTGTGGTTCGACGACTACGGCAACCTCGTGTGGGTCGTGCGCGATCCCTTCGATGGCGTTCCGCCGGAACATCAGAAGATCATCTACTTCGACGGTCACACCGACACGGTGCAGGCGCTGCGTAGCCAGTGGCACGACAAGCTCGGCGGCGCCGTCGACCCGTACAACGGGTTGATCGATGGTGCCGTGCTCGCTCCAACAGCACTGCGCGAGCAACTCGGCTACGTCCCACCCGACGACGAGTGGGAGCACCTCGTGTTCGGTCGCGGTTCGGCCGATCAACTGGCTGGTGTCGTCGCCCAGATCGTCGCCACAAAGATCCTGCTGGAACTGGTGGATGACGGTTCGTTGCACGGGGTGATCGTGCGGTCGTACGCCACAGCCGCCGAAGAGGACAACGACGGGGGCGGCCCACGACACGTCGTCGCCAAGATCTGGCCGGGCGCCGGTGCCGACATGATCCCCGACGTCGTGATCTTGACGGAGGGCACCGGTGACGCCATCAAGGGAGCGCTCGGCATCTACCGCGGCCAACGCGGCCGCATGCAGATCGAGGTCACCGTCGTCGGGCGCTCGTGCCACGGCTCGATGCCCTTCGAAGGCCTCAACCCGCTCGAGCACGGTGGCGCCATCGTCGCCGAGGCCGCCCAACGCCACGCTACCGGCGATGGCTTCGCCGTCGATCCGTTCCTCGGGCGCGGCACGCGCACGGCCTCATGGTCGGCACTCGACACTCCCAGCGACTGCGCGGTGCCGGACCGCTTCACGTTCCGGTTCGATCGACGCCTCACGCTGGGAGAGACCCCCGAACAGGCCGTCGCCGACATCGAATCGCTCGACGCGGTAGCGGCGGCGCGCGCGGCCGGCTTGACCGTTACGGTCGACGTGCCCCGCTACGCCCAGCCGACGTGGCGCGGATACCCGGTCGACAACGCTCAGATCTACCCGGGCTGGGTCACTCCCGCCGAACACCCCTCGATACGGGCCGCCGTCGACGCCTACCGTCGCGTCGTCACACCCCACATCGTCGAACCCGCCGGCGGGGCAACGGCCGGCGCGCTGCGCGCCGAACCTCGCGTCGACAAGTGGATCTTCTCGACCGACGGCGTCGGCTTCCCGATCCCCGTTGACGACGCGACCATCGACGTTGGCCCCGACAAGGCCTGGGTTGTATCTGGGCCCGTCAAGCACCCGCCGATGTTCGGTGTCGGTGCCGGCGTCGAGCAGAACACTCATCGCATCGGCGAGTGCGTCGACGCCCGCGAGTTGCAGCACGCCATCGCCGTGCTCGCCCGCTTTCCTCGCGCGTTCGTGGACCTCACAACCGTTGGTTCGTGATGCGACTCGTCGTCGCACTGGGTGGCAATGCCTTGCTCAAGCGGGGACAGCGACCTGACAACGACGTGCAGGAGGCCAATGTTGCGCGGTCGGTGCGGGCGCTTGCCCCGCTCGCCCAGGACCACGAGCTGGTGGTGACTCACGGAAACGGTCCGCAAGTCGGTGTGCTCGCCCTGGAGAGTGCGTTGGATCCCAACTTGACCAGGTCGTACCCGTTCGATGTGCTCGGAGCGCAGACCCAGGGGATGATCGGTTACTGGTTGTTGCAGGCGTTGCAGAACGAGCTCCCCGGCCACCAGATCGCGGCGATCATCAACCAAACGCTGGTTTCGGCCGCTGATCCAGCGTTTGACAACCCGACCAAGTTCATCGGCGAGATCTACGACGAGGCCCGGGCGCATTCGCTCGCCGAGGAGCGCGGCTGGACCGTCAAACCCGACGGCCCGCACTGGCGACGAGTCGTCGCCTCGCCCGAGCCGCGACGGGTGGTCGAGACCCGCTTGATCCGCTTGATGCTCGCCAATGGTGCGGTCGTGGTCTGTGCCGGCGGTGGTGGGGTGCCGGTGGTGCGCAACAAGCTTGGTCGCCTCGAGGGTGTCGAGGCCGTCGTCGACAAGGACCGCACCGCTCTCATCCTTGCTGAGGCGCTCGACGCCGATGCCCTGCTGATCCTCACCGACGTGGCCAATGTCTTTCGCAATTTCGGGACGCCGCAGCAAGAGGCGATTACTCGCTCGACACCCGATGCCATGCGCGATGACGAGTTCCCCGCCGGATCCATGGGACCCAAGGTCGAGGCCGCCTGTCGCTTCGTCGAGGTCACCGGTGGAATGGCCGGCATCGGCCGCCTCGAAGATGCCGTCGCCATCTTGGCGGGCACCGCCGGAACCATCCTCACGCCCACCGGTGACTACTCGCCCCCGGGTGTTTCGAAGCAATGACCTCGCCTCGCGCATCGAGGCCGGCAACGAGCTGCCGTCCGTCCACCCACGCCGTCCAGTCGTTGGAGCAGCGAACGTTGGCCCATCCATCGGCGCGCTGCTCGAGCAACTCGATGTCGAGCCCGGGGTCGAGCGTCGCCACGGCCGGGGCCGTCGGATCTGGCGTCGACCAGGCCGACATCCCGCTGGCCGGGACCGTGTGCGTCGGTGTGAACGGGAGTTGCTCGAACTCGTCGGTGGCGGTCTCGACGGTCTCCGGCTCGACCTCGAACTCGACCCGATCGAGGATCAACGGAGACGGTGGCAGGCGCGCCTCCCATCCGGATGTATCCCAGCGCCACCAGCTTGCCCCGTCGTGGCGCCAGCTGTGGCCGGCGGCGTCGCGGAAGGTGATCCCCGCGAAGGTCTCGCG
>DATAJN010000538.1:0-9288 GCA_036262105.1 Ilumatobacteraceae bacterium | reverse complement strand
TGCCGGTCGTGGTCGGCAAGCGGGCAGCAACGCCGGAGGGTGGCGCGGTGATCGTCGACATCTCCGGCGAGGTCAGCCGTCACGTGGTGTGTGAGGTCAATGGTGGCCGAGCGGCGATCGTGCCCGAGCCGGCCAACGAACCGCTGGCCACGGTTCGTCTCGACTCGGAGACGTTCGTGGTGCTGGCCACAGGTCGTCGCACCGCCGCGTCGATCGCCGAGCGAATCGAGCTCGGCGGTGACGCATCCCTTGGTCAACGCATCGTCGACAACCTCAACATGATGATCTGACCGCAGGCGGCGAATCGGTCCGCCGGCGCCCATTGCGCCGCCTGCGGTGGGTCGAGCGACGGCACTGTGACACCGCGGGTGCACAGTCAGGCAATGGACGAACGATTTCGCCACATCGCGGCACTCGCCGCCACCCAGCACAGCGTCGTTTCGGCCGCACAACTGCGTGCCCAGGGCATCAACTCATCGGCTTGCGCGAAGTGGCAGCGGCGGGGACTCATCAGCCGCCTCGGTCCGCGGTCATTTGCTATCGCCGGCTCACCGCCTACGTTCGCTCGAGCTCTCGCCGCCGGGGTCGCCGACCTCGGGGGCTTCGGAATCGTGGCCGGTCGTGCCGGAGCACAGTTGTACGGGCTCGACGGCTTCTCTGGCGATGCCGCAGAGTTCCTGCTCCCGCGTTTGCGTCGCGACTACTCCACGTCCGGCCTGATCTGTTCCACGAGTCGACCGCTCGGTAAGGGCGACGTGGTGTGGGTAGACGGGTTTCGCTGCCTCACCGCCGAGCGGTTGATCATCGAGTCACCGTTGTTCAGGTTCAGTCGCGCCGAGACTGAGAACGCGATCGACTCGTCGATCCGACTCCGTTTGGTTGCAGAGCAGCGCTTGCGTACCAGGGTTGTTCGCGAGCATTGCTCTGGCGTCAACGGCAGCCGGATGCTGCTCGACACGATGGTCGACACCGGCGGCGAGAGCCGGCTGGAGCGTTGGTTCCTGCGCGCCGTGCGCCAAGCCGGGATCCCCAGACCGATGCTGCAGAAGGCCCACCGCGATGGCACGCGAACCATCGCCCGGGTCGACGCCTACTTCCCGGGTGGACTCGTCGTGGAGCTCGCCGGACACGGTACGCACGCCTCGCGCCGCCAACGTCAGATCGATGCTCAGCGACACACCGAACTGACCTTGCGTGGTCTGCGGGTCGTGACCTTCACGTACGAAGACGTCCGCGACAGGCCGATGTGGGTGATTGCCCGATTACGCGAAGCGTTGGCACTGGCGGCATAGCCATCGCTGGCGGCGAAATGGGCGCCGGTGGACCGATTCGCCGCCAGCGCTAGCCGAGTTCGGAGTCACTGGCCGGCGGACCCACCGCCCCGATTGCCTCGAAGTAGGCGTGATGAGCGTCGACGACCCTGACGACGTCGACGTCGTCGAGGATCTCGATGCCGTTTCGCTCCGCTTCGCCGAGTAAGTACCCCGTGAGCGTGTCTTCGGTGACGACCACCGGCGTGGTGATGTCCTGGCGGCGGTCGATCACGTTCGACGGTTGCAAACCCTTGGCATGCAACCAGCGCATGTGGAAGGTCAGCAGTTGCTCCAACTCATCGGGGGTGAGCCGGCCTTGGGTGTCGCGAGGCAGGTACTCGGCGACGAACTCGACGGCCTCATCGACGATGTACACCGAACGCGGGGCAACCGAATCGAGTCGGCGAGCCTCGCGCCCCACCACCACCGCGGCGATGGCAAAGGTGCACAACGCGGCGGCGATGATGAGGACGAGAGTGATGGCCGGCATCGAGGCTCACCCTAGCCATGCACTCCGAGCGTTGGAGTTGGGGTCAGGGCCTCGATGTTGAGGCCCTGACCCCTACTCGGCTGTCAGAACAAGTAGCCGATGACGTCGACCACGAAGTGGGTCGCGTTTGCTCCGTCGGTGATCTTGATCTGACCGGCGGCGTCAATTGCAACCTGCGTGCTGACCGCGATGTTCTGGTCGGCACCGGACCAGTTGATGCTGCTCGTCGCCGGCGCTGTGCTGAGCGCCGCGCTGTAAGCCTTCAAGAAACCACCGGTTCCCCCGACACCCGCCGTCGTGTCCGTGACGGTCAGCGTGATGATGGCGGCGGTGGCTCCTGGCGGCACGGCGATGAAGCTCGTACCGGCCCCATCCTTGCCGGTCGCCAGGCTGATCGTGCGCGTCTCGTTGATGCCAATCCGCGCGCCGGAGTTGTCACGGGAGTCGTACGCACGCAGCGGCGCCGGCAGGAGGTGTGTCCCACCGGCAGGTGCGGGTCCCTTGGCCAACTGGCCTCGAATTGCTCCACCAGGGAAGTCAGTCGTGTGCACGTTGACGTAGTAGGTCGTCGGGTTGGCAACGATGTCTGCTGCGATCACCGCCTCGGGGGCAGTGAGATCGCGGCAGCCGGTGGCTGAGGTCGCTCCGAGGGCACTGAACGGGGTGAAGGCGATCACGACGGCTGCGTTGTTGCCAGGGGCTGCCGGTCCGTGGATGTGAGCGGCGGTCGGCGTGCCGGTGAGGTTGCCGTAGGACAGGTCCCAGCACACGTTCGGTATGGTCGCGGCGAGGTCGAACGTGACCGCGGCGCTACCGAATCCGTCGGGATCGTTGGTGGCCGTGGCCGGCACAGAGTTGGGCACTTCGTTGGCCCCGAGCAGCCGGGTGACGAACGGCGTCTGCGCGGCCTGGGCGCCGGGTTGATTGTTTCGGGCATTACCAAACGCAATGGTCGGTACTGCGATGGCCGCAGCGAGCCCGACGGCCGTGAACATGGCCAGTCTCTTGTTTTCCATGGAATTCCCCTTTGTTGGCTGATGTCAGCTGACCGCAGCCTGTACCCAACCGGGGCTTGCCATTAAACCTTGCGCAGAACGCCCTGCTCAGATACCAATTCGCTGGGCCAGCAACTCGCGATGATACGTCGGATCGCCGAACAGAAGTTCCGACGACTTGGCCCGCTTGAAGTACAGGTGCGCCGGGTGCTCCCACGTGAACCCGATTCCGCCATGGATCTGGATGTTCTCCGCTGTGGCGTGGAAGTAGGCCTCGCTGCAGTACGCCTTGGCCAGCGAAGCCACCGAGGGCAGTTCGTCGTTCATCTCCGCGGCGCACCACATTCCGTAGTAGGCGGCGCTCTTGGCCGACTCCACCTCCAGCAGCATGTCGGCGCACTTGTGCTTGATCGCCTGGAACGAGCCGATCGGCCGGCCGAACTGCACGCGCACCTTGGCGTACTCGACTGCCATCTCCAACACCTTCTGGGCACCACCAACCTGCTCGGCAGCAAGGCCGATGGCGGCGAGATCGAGCACCGTCGACAGCACGGTCCATCCCTCGCCGTCGACGCCGATCAGTGCCGCCGGAGTGTCGGCGAACTCGATCTTGGCCTGCTTGCGGGTTTGATCCATGGTCGAGAGTGCCGTGCGGGTGAGGCCGCTCGCGGCACTGTCGACGGCGAACAAGCTTACGCCTTTACTGGTGCGGGCGGCGACGAGGATGGTGTCGGCCGTGTGGCCGTCAAGCACGAACATCTTCGTTCCGCTGAGCGTGAAACCGTCGGCGGCAGGCGTGGCCTGCATGGTGATGCCCGCCTCGTCCCACTTTCCCGAGGGCTCGGTGAAGGCCACGGTCGCAATCGTCTCGCCGCTGGCGATGCCGGGCAGATACGACTTCTTGGCAGCGTCGTCGCCGCTGTGCAGCAACACGTTGGCGGCGAGCACCACCGACGAGAAGAACGGCGCGCACAACAGCGCTCGACCCATCTCCTCGAGCACGATGCCCAGCTCGACGAAGGTGTATCCCGAGCCACCGTATTCCTCGGGGATGTGCAGGCCCTGCAAACCCATCTGCTCGCCCATTTGCGCCCAGACGGCAGGATCGAAACCGTTCTCGGTCTCCATCTGTTCACGGACTGCCGACTCGGGGCTCTTGGCCTCGAGGAACGCCCGCACGGTCTTGCGGAGCTCGTCTTGTTCTTCGGTGAAGGCAAAGTTCATGGGCGCCAGTGTGCCCGACCGAGCCCGCCCGCCACCATCCGACGTGTGTACACTATGGTACTCATGCTCGGCATCCGCCAGCTCCGTGCCGATCTCGCTGCTCACGTACGGCGAGCGGCTGGCGGCGAGACGACCGTCATCTCCATCGGAGGCTCCCCCGTCGCCGCCCTCACGCCCCTCGCGATGAGCGATGAGCCACCAGGCGAGGCTCACCTCTCATCGCTGATTGCCTCGGGTGCGTTGATCGCCCCGCGGCGCTCCGACGGGCGGTTGGCCGAAGGAACGGTGTCGACGTGGGCCAACGTGCGGCTCGACAGGTTGCTCCGCGAGATCCGCGGGTGACCGTCTACCTCGACACCAGCGCGCTGGTCGGCCTGCATCTCGATGGGCCGGGACGCGCCGTGGTGCTTGAAGCTGTCGACGGCGACCCCGACTGGTGCAGCAGCGGGTTGACCTTGATGGAATCGCTGGCGCTCGTCGACCGTGTGACCGAGGAGCCGGTGCTCAGGTCCGACCTCGAAGACCTGATTCGTCTCTCATGGGATCGCGTGGCAGTGGTGCCGGTGGATCAACGCTGCCTCGATCGAGCCGGAACGCTGATGCGCGAACAACCGTTGCGGCTGGCCGACGCCATCCACCTTGCCGCAGCGGATCGACTGCCGCGTCCCGTCAAGTTCGTCACGTTCGACCCGGCGCAGATTCCGGTGGCCATGTCGATG
Source organism: Ilumatobacteraceae bacterium (assembly GCA_036262105.1). Lineage (GTDB taxonomy): Bacteria > Actinomycetota > Acidimicrobiia > Acidimicrobiales > Ilumatobacteraceae > JAENVT01. Next base: position 4,547 of record DATAJN010000538.1, on the reverse strand, counting down.
GGTTTCGACGTCGTGTCGACCTGAGCTCGATCGGCCTCAGCGAGCGATCGGGGGAACCTCGTAACCACCACCCACGAGTTGGGCGATCAGACCCGACGCCGCGATCGCGCGAAAGTCGCGCAGGTAGGGCGCGACGACTTGAACGCCAACAGGCAGGCCGGCAGCCGTGCGACCCACCGGCGTCGACGTCGACGGGAGGTAGGCGGACCCGATCAACGCCGGCCAAGCCTCCAACGCGCTGTAGGGCACGGTTTGACCGTTGACCACGATCTGGCGAGTGGCCCAGGTGCCTTCTTGATGATGTGGAAACGCGGGCATCATCGTGACCGGGCACAGCAGCAGGTCGAACTTCTCGAAGAACTCCGCCCACCGCAGCCGGCGGCGGGCGCGGTCGCGGTCGGCGACCAGCCAGTCGGTGTGGTTGACGGTGCGCTCGCCGTCGCTGATGTGAGTGGCCGAGGCGATGAGCCAGGTGCCGGAGAGCCACGCCTGGGTGAAGTCGAGTTGCGGGCGAGCCCGTCGATCGACGGTTACGCCGGCCTCTACCAAGCGATCGGCCACCCCGTCGAGAACGGCGATCATCTCTGCATCGATCGGGATCGAAGGCTCGTCGAACCATGCGGCCACGCGCAGGGAACGCAGGTCGGTGACGTCGGCTCGCGGCAGATCCAATCGCCATCCGAGCGAACGGTCGGCGGACGGCCCGGCGAGAACGCCGAACAGCATGGCGAGGTCGTCGGCGCTGCGGGCAATGGGCCCGAAGACGTTGATGTCGCTCTCGGTCACACCACCGTTGGGCTCATCGATGTAGCCGAGCGTCGGGACGACCCCGAAGGAGGGCTTGTGGCCGAACACACCACAAAACGCGGAGGGCACGCGGACCGATCCACCGATGTCGGTACCGATCTCGAAACTCGTCATGCCACACGCGACAGCGGCGGCAGCGCCGCCGGACGATCCGCCGGGCACTCGGCTGAGATCCCACGGGTTGTTGGTCGTGCCGAACATCTCGTTGAAGGTCTGCAAGTCGCCTGACCACAGCGGCAGGTTGGTCTTCCCGAAGACGATGGCGCCTTCCCGCTTGACGGCCGCAACAGCCTCGGCATCGTGTTGCGGGACGTTGTCGAGCAGTTGCGGCGAACCGCCTGTCGAGCGGATGCCTGACGTGGCGATTGCATCTTTCACGGTGATCGGTATGCCGTGCAGCGAGCCGCTGAACCGGCCTCGCGCCGCACTCTCGTCGGCGGTGACCGCACTCTGGCGGGCACCCTCGATCGACAAGGTGCAGACTGCGTTCACGTCGGGGTTGAGCCGCTCGATGCGCGCCAGCTGCGCCTCGAGCAACTCCACGCTGCCGAGCTCGCGTCGACGCATCGCCGCCGCCTGTTGGCTGGTCGTCCACAATGCGGGATCGGTCGCGGCCACCGGCGCATCGTAGCGACAGACCGTGTGGCCACCCTCGGCTCGCTATCGTCGGCACATGACCTCTCTTCACTGGGCCGACAGCCGTCTCGAGATCCATCGGGTCATCGTCGGGCCGTACGCGAACAACGTCTTCGTGTTGCGCTGCCGCGAGACAGGCGACGCCGTGCTGATCGACGCGGCCAACGAGCATGAGCAGTTGCTCGACCTCTGCCAGCGACTCGGTGTTCGCAGAGTGCTCGAGACTCACGGCCACTGGGACCACATCCAAGCCGTACCCGCGATGCGCGAGGCCGGCTACGAGGTTGCAGTCACCGCCGCCGATGCGCCGCGGTTGAAAGATGTTGGCTACGACGTTTTCATCGACGACGCAGAAGTGATCGAAGTCGGCAACCTGCGACTCGAGGCGATCCACAACCCCGGCCACACGGCCGGCTCGGTCAGCTTCAAAGTACAGGGAGCCCCGCTGTTGTTCAGCGGCGACACGCTGTTCCCCGGTGGCCCCGGCAACACCAAACTCGACGGCGGCGATTTCGCGACGATCATCCATTCGATCGACACCTCCCTCTTCACGCTGCCGCCGGAGACCATCGTCATGCCTGGTCACGGAGTGAGCACGACGATCGCACGCGAGCGCCCGCAGCTCGCCGCCTGGATCGCCCGTGGCTGGTGACACGGCGACGCTCGCGACACCTTCGACACTGCGATCGCTGACGCTCGACGGCTTCCTCGACAGCCGCTCGGCCGGCTTCGACCTCGTCCGTCTCGTGCTCGCGTTTCTCGTGCTCGTCAGTCACACCTGGACGCTCGGTGGATTCGGCAACGAACCCACGTCGCCGTTCTCGCCGATCCTCACGCTCGGCGGGTTCGCAGTCGGCGGGTTCTTCGCGCTCAGCGGCTTGCTGGTCGGCCGCAGCGCGCTGAACCGTCGACCGGGTTCGTTCGCCAGAGCCCGCTTCGCTCGTGTGATCCCCGCTCTGTGGGTGGCGATCGTGTTCAGCGCCTTCGTCGCCGCTCCGCTGGGCTGGATCCACCGCCACCACCACCTCGCCGGGTTCCTGACGTTCCGGCCCGACGGCCCGGTGGCGTACGTCGGCCGCGCTGCGACCCTGCCCGTGGCATTCTCCCACGGCATCGCCGACGTCTTCGCCAACGACACGCCATACGGCATCGCCACTCATGGCGGGAGCTGGGTGAACGGCTCACTGTGGACCCTGCCGTACGAGATCCGCTGCTACCTGGTGGTGGGTCTGGTCGCCGTCGTCGCTCGTCGCTTCGGGACCCGGCGAACGGTCACGATCGCCTGGATCATCTCGTTGGCCCTCGCCATCGGCTACGCCAAGCGTGTCGACCTCACCGGTTTCCTGGTCGGTCCATACGCGGATCGGCAACTGATCGCCTTCCTGTTCGTCTTCCTCACCGGCACTCTGGTCGCCGTGTGGGCGCACCGCATCAGCCTGTTCGGTTGGGTTCCGGTCGCTGCCCTTGTGCTGGCATTCGTCGCCGGCCGTGGCTCGACCTTCTGGAGCGAACACATCACCGAGGCGACGATGGCACTGGTGCTGCCACCGATCGCGGCAATCATCGCTCCACTGGCGCGGCTGCTCCGCGGCATCGACCTCTCATACGGCTTGTACCTCTACGCCTGGCCGATGCAACAGCTGGTGGCCCTGTACCACTGGGCCTCACGACCAGCGACGTTCATCGCCATCTCGACGGTGCTCGCAGGTGCGTGTGCCACGGCCAGCTGGTTCATGGTCGAGCGCCCGTCGATGGCCAGGCTTCGGCGATGATGAACGAGCACCCGATCGAGCCGGGTGGCCAACCACCGGCGTTGCGTTACGACCAACGCCCGGCAGATCACACTCCGATCCACACCGACGCCCTGCCGGCGACGCCCACGCGCGACCGCAACATCGTCGCCACGGCCTGGATCGAGGCGCCAGAACAACTGTTGACGCTGGGCGACGACCTGCCGAACCGTCCCGAGGCCGAGTACAAGCGACGGATCGGGCGTTGGCTTCTGTGGCGTGCCGGTCCGGCGGCCGGCGGCGATGCCCGCTACTGGGCGGGGCGCGCCGACGATCTCGCTGCACAACACACCTTTCGCCTGTTCCCCGACAACACCGGCGACGGAGATGGGCCGAGCGGGCAGCGGCACACCAAGTTCCGTAGGTGGAAGGAAGATCTGCTGGGCAGGTGAAGCTGCGCGGTCGTAGCATTGAAGCTGATGGCGACCATGGTTCCCTCGGTGCTGCCCGTAGCCCACGACACCGCCGAGGTGCGCAGCGACGGACGACCGACTCCCGCCCTGCGCGAGCAACTCCGCCGCATTTCCTCGTGGCGCAACGCCGCGTCGGTCGTCAGCCTCTACGTGCAGACCGGAGTGCTCATCTGGTTGAGCGTGCGGTACGTCTGGACCCTGCCGATCACCTTCGTGCTGATGGGTAGGGCGTTCGCCCAGTTCGCGTCGTTGATGCACGAGGCGGCGCACCGCCTGTTGTTCGCCGACAAGCGAACGAACGACTGGGTCGGCAGGTGGTTGCTGGGATATCCGGCCTTCACCTCGACCGACGCCTATCGGCGCGTGCACATGGCTCATCATCGCGACGAGTTCGGCCCCGACGAGCCCGACATCGCCCTGTACGCCGGCTACCCGATCGGGCGTGCCAGCATGCGCCGCAAGCTCATCAGAGATGCCACGGGTCAGACCGGGCTGAAGTTGATGCGCCAGCTCCTCGGCAACGTTCGCTCGTCCGACCGCAGGTCCCGGCGAACGGTGTGGAAGATCCTTGCCGTTCAGGCGCTCCTGCTCGGGGCGGCCATCGCCTCCGGCCATTGGTGGCTGTACCCGGTGCTGTGGCTGGGGCCGTACCTCACTGTGTGGCGCGTGATCAACCGGCTGCGCTCGATCGCCGAGCACGGCGGCATGCAACGCTCGAAGGACCGTCGTCAGACGACTCATTCGGTACGCCAACACCTTCTCGCCCGCTTCATCCTGGTGCCGTACAACATCGGTTGGCACCTTGCCCACCACGTCGATTCCGGTGTCCCGTTCCGCAACCTGCCACGGTTCCACCAGGCCCTCACCGATGCCGGGTACGTCGACTCGAGCTTCGAATACC
>DATAJN010000537.1:0-5539 GCA_036262105.1 Ilumatobacteraceae bacterium | reverse complement strand
GCGAGCCCGACAAGTACTACCCGACGGGCGTCCGCAACTACGGCCGCATCATCGCCACCGACGACTTCCAGGGTCAGGCCGACGCGCAGTTCGCCAAGCAAGACCTCAAGGTGACGAAGTGCGTCGTGCTGAACGACGCCCAGACGTACGGTGTCGGCGTTGCCACGGCTTTCAAGACCGAGGCCGCGAAGCAGGGCATCGAAGTCGTCGCCGACGAGGCGTGGGACGCGAAGCAGCCGAACTACACCGCTTTGTTCGAGGGCTTCAAGGACAAGAACCCCGACTGCGTGTTCCTCGGCGGCATCAACGACAACAACGGTGAGCAGTTGATCCGTGACAAGGTCGCAGTGCTCGGCCCGAACGACGGCGCCGTGAAGCTGATCGGTCCTGACGGATTCACCGGCTACCCGAGCGTCCAGAAGCTGGCCGAAGCGCAGGGCATGTACATCTCCTTCGCCGGTTTGCCGGCGTCCGAGCTGATCAAGGCCGGCGGTGCTGGTGCCAAGTTCGTCACCGACTTCAAGGCCAAGTTCGGTCATGATCCGGCCTCGGCCTACTCCATCTACGGTGCTGCCGCAACGCAGTACATCATGGCCGCCATCGCTGCATCGGATGGCACCCGCAAGGGTGTTCGCGACGCTGCCTTCTCCGGAAAGATCACGATCCCTGCCGATCAGTCAGTCATCGGTAAGGCATTCAGCATCGACTCGGCCAGCGGCGACGTGACCGTCAAAGACATGTCGATCCAACTCATGAAGGACAACGTCGAGACCTTCCTGAAGGCTTGGCCCCTCACCTGATCAAGTACTGAGCTAGTTCCAATCCACTGATAACTGGGGTGGCCCCTGAGGGGGCCGCCCCAGTTCGTACACGGGAGAAATCTTGTCTACTGTCCCCGTAGTCCTGTCCAGGCGCCGGCAGGTCACACCCTTGCAAATCCTGAGCTACATCGTGCTCGTGGGTGCCGCGGCAGGGGTCGTGGTCGCCTTCCGCGATGGTCCGCGAACCTTTACGCAGGTGTTGGTGATCGGGCTTTCGAACGGCGCTCTTTACGCCTTGATCGCCCTCGGCTACACGATGGTCTATGGCATCATCGAGCTCATCAACTTCGCCCACGGCGACTTGTTCATGATGGGCTCTGTTTTCGCGGCGATCTTCCTCGAGGAGCGGCTGAACCAGACGAAGTCGTCGCCGAAGGCGTGGTTGCTGCTGGCCGTCGTGTTGTTGGCAGTGATGGCGTTGTGCGCGCTCATCAACGTGACCATCGAGAAACTGGCCTACCGGCGCCTTCGCAACGCGCCGAAGCTGGCTCCTCTGATCACTGCCGTCGGCGTGAGCTTCATCCTTCAGAACTTCGGCATCTTGTTGAACGGATCGGCGCCGCACTCGCGCTCCAGCGTCTTGCCGCAGTCGTCGTTCAACATCGGTTCGATCGAGATCCGCATCAAGTACCTGATCGTCATCGGCGTCACGGCGCCACTGTTGTTGCTGATGACCTGGATCGTGCAGAAGACCAAGGTCGGCAAGGCAATGCGAGCGACGGCCCAAGATCGTGATGCGTCGCTCTTGATGGGCATCAACGTCGACAAGATCATCTCCTACGTTTTCGCCCTTGGTGGCGCGCTGGCCGGCGCTGCCGGCACGATGTACGTTCAGGTGAACGGCACGACTCGGTACGACGCCGGTTTTCGGCTCGGCCTGATCGCCTTCACTGCCGCCGTTCTCGGCGGTGTCGGCAACCTGCTCGGCGCCGTCATCGGCGGCGTGCTGATCGGCGTCATCCAATCGTTGAACGACAGCGGACTCGGCTTCTTCCCTGGTCAGGAGTGGACGCAGACCGTCCTCTTCGGCATCTTGATCACGATGATCATCTTCCGCCCAGGGGGCATCTTCGGCAAGCACCAGCAGGAAAAGGTGTAGCCATGACGTGGATCGCAGCATTGATCATTCTCATCGGCGGTACCGCGGGGCTGCACTTCCTTGGCAAGATTGCTCCACAGAAGGCCCTCATCGGCGGCGCAGCGATGGCGTTCGCCTTTGTGTTGCCGCACCTGTGGTTCACCAAGGAGACCGATGGTTACCTGCCGTTGTTCACGATCGTGCTCTGCGCGGTGTATGCACTCTTTGCTCTCGGCCTCAACATCGTCGTCGGCTTTGCGGGTCTGCTCGACCTCGGTTACGTTGCCTTCTTCCTGGTAGGCGCCTACGTCGGTGCATGGTTCATGTCGGACTTCGCCGTCAACGTTTCCAAGAGCACGCGCACGTTGAACTTCCACTTCCTCGATGCGGCCAACCCCAAGATCCCCGGTATTCACCTCTCGTTCTGGATCGTCATCGTCATCGCCGGCATCGTTGCCGCGCTTGCCGGAATCGTGATCGGCGCGCCGACGCTGCGCTTGAAGAGCGATTACCTAGCGCTGGTGACGCTCGGCTTCGGTGAGATCTTGCCGGAGATGTTCCGCAACAGTGACGACGTCCCCCCGGGCCACCTCAACATCACCAATGGCACCAAGGGCATCGGACCTGTCGACCGGGTCGGGATGGGCTTCCTCGACATCATTCCCGGCATCCCCAAGACCATCGTTTCCAGCGACTATCGCACGAAGTACTACGTGATCCTGGTCTTCTGCGGGCTGTTCGTGTGGGTGTCGGTCAAGTTGCGTGATGGTCGCCTCGGCAGGGCGTGGATGGCCATCCGCGAAGACGAGCTTGCGGCCAGCTTGATGGGCGTCCCGCTGATGACCACCAAACTGTGGTCGTATGCGGTCGGCGCGATCGCCGGTGGAGTCGGTGGTGCGTTCTACGCCACCATTGTCGGCACGGTGAACGTCGACACCTTCACGTTCTCGTTCTCGATCATCGTGTTGTGCGCCGTGATCCTCGGCGGCATGGGCAACGTGTGGGGTGCCATCCTCGGTGCTGTGGTGATCACCTGGTTCAACTACACCGGCCTCACCTGGCTCGGCACCAAGGTCAACAACGCAGCCCCGGACGGCAGCTATTTTGCCAAGTTCAACTTCGTCAACCTGCAGTTCGGTCTGTTCGGTCTCGTGCTGGTGTTGATGATGTTGTTCCGTCCCGACGGCTTCATCCCGGCGGCTCGATCGAAGCAGGTCAAGAAGGCCGAGCTGCAGGTTCTGGCCAGCCAGGAGGCCGCAGAATGACAGAGCTCTTGCTCGATGCCCGCGAAGTGCGGGTGCAGTTCGGCGGCCTCACAGCCGTCAACGATGTCGACTTTGCCATTCCGCTCGGCTCGATCGTTGCCCTGATCGGCCCCAACGGTGCCGGCAAGACAACCTTCTTCAACGTGCTGACTGGGCTGTACGTCCCGACCCAGGGCTTCGTCGATTTCGACGGACGCTCAGTGCTCGGCGTACCGCCGCACACGATCGCCGCTAGGGGCATGGCTCGCACGTTCCAGAACATCCGCCTGTTCGGGGCCATGACCGCGGCCGAGAACGTGATGGTGGCAATGCACCCGCATCTGAAGAGTGGGGTCGCCTCCACCATCCTGCGTTTGCCCAAGCAACGCCACGAAGAGCGTGACGCTCGCCAGACGGCCAAGGAACTGCTCGAGTTCGTCGGCATCGGTGGCACCGACGACGAGTTCGCCAAGAACCTCCCGTACGGCGATCAGCGCCGGCTCGAAGTGGCCCGCGCGATGGCGTTGAGGCCGAAGCTGTTGCTGCTCGACGAGCCCACCGCCGGCATGAACCCACAGGAGTCGGCCGCCTTCACTTCGTTTGTCCACCGGGTTCGCGACGAACGGGGCATCACCATCCTGCTCATCGAGCACGACATGAAGGTGGTCATGGGCACGGCCGAGCGAATCACAGTGCTCGAGTACGGGGCCAAGATCGCAGAAGGGACGCCGGCCGAGATCCGCGCCGATCACCGGGTGATCGAGGCCTACCTCGGCAAGGCAGCAACGGAGGGAGCGGCATGACGTTTGCTGACGTGACTCACCCAGCGGCGCGTGCGGCGGGTCGCGACCCCATGCTGACCGTCGACGACATTCATGTCTACTACGGCAACATCGCCGCGGTGAAGGGCATCTCTCTCACGGTGTACCCCGGAGAGATCGTCACCCTGATCGGCGGCAACGGCGCCGGCAAGTCGACGACGATGCGCACGATCTCGGGCCTGTTGAAGCCCAAGCGAGGCGATATCCACTTCGAGGGTCAGCGGATCTCCGGCCTGAAGGGTCATGAGGTTGCCCAGCGCGGCATCGCCCAGAGCCCCGAAGGTCGACGCATCTTCCCGCGCATGACCGTCACCGAGAACCTGGAGCTCGGCGCGTTCTTGCGCAATGACAAGGCTGCGATCGCGGCCGACATGGATCGAGTTTTCGACTTGTTCCCCAGGCTCAAAGAACGCATTGCCCAGAAGTCCGGCACGCTGTCAGGCGGCGAGCAGCAGATGCTCGCCATGGGTCGGGCTCTCATGGCCGAGCCGCGCCTGCTTCTGCTCGACGAGCCGTCAATGGGGCTGGCGCCAGTGCTGGTGGAGCAAGTCTTCGAAACGATTAAGAAGGTCAACCAGCAAGGCACAACCGTTCTCCTGGTCGAACAGAACGCGCTCGTCGCGCTGAACATCGCCGACCACGCGTACGTACTCGAGACCGGCCACATCACGCTGGAGGGCCCAGCAGGGGAGTTGGCACACAACGACGAAGTGCGCAAGGCCTACCTCGGCGAGGATTGATACGGCCGGTCAGTTGTTCTTGACCGCCATCAGGCAGGCCAGTTCGTAGACGGTGGTGGCTGCTGCCAGCGACGTGATCTCGGCATGGTCGTACGCCGGTGCCACCTCGACGACATCGCCCGACACCAGGTTCATGCCCGCCAGACCGCGCAGGATCATCACGAGTTCGCGACTGGTCATGCCGGCGATCTCAGGCGTGCCGGTACCCGGCGCGTGGGCAGGGTCGAGTACGTCGATGTCGATCGACAGATAGAGGGGACGATCACCGACGCGAGCGCGAATTCGCTGTGCGACCTCGTCGACACCCAGTCGCTGAATGTCGTCGCAACTGATCATCGAGAACCCCAATGCCGCGTCGTCGGCATAGTCGGATGGCGAGTAGATCGGTCCACGGATCCCCACGTGCATCGATGCGTCGGTGTCGAACAGGCCTTCCTCGGCGGCGCGCCGGAACGGGGTGCCATGGGTGAACCTCTCGCCGAAGTACACGTCCCACGTGTCGAGGTGGGCGTCGAAGTGGACGAGGGCAACCTTTCCGAATCGCCGATGGACCGCCTTCAGCAATGCGTACGCAATGGTGTGGTCACCGCCGATCGTGATCAACCCGCCGACGGGATTCGGGCCCTCAGCGGGGCCGAGCAGATCGCCCGCTCTCACTTCGATGGCGGCGAGCGACTCGGGGATCGAATACGGATTGCAGGCCACGTCGCCGGCATCGGCGAACTGCAGGTTGGCGAACGGTTGAACGTCGAACTGCGGGTGGTACTGCGGGCGGATCGCTCGCGACGCTTGCCGAACGGCCATCGGTCCGAAGCGGGCTCCCGGCCGGAAGCTC
>DATAJN010000536.1:0-4527 GCA_036262105.1 Ilumatobacteraceae bacterium | reverse complement strand
GGGTGCGCGTCATCAGCCAGGCGATGACGATGGCGGTTGCCGCGTTGGCAAGTAGTAACAGGTAGGCGTTGATCGGGGGATGCCAGCCGCCGCGCAGCAGCACGCTGCCCGCGGCGCCGACCATGAAGCGGCGCAACGTCTGATAGAAGGCGACGACTTCGATGATCACCCACGACGCCGCACAGAACCGAGCGATGGAGATGGCTTGTCGTGCGAGCAGCGTTTCGGAGTGGGCAGGCGGTGTGCTGAGCAGACCGCACAGCACCACCCCCCCGAGCAGCGGCAGGTTGTAACGGCCCTGCCACACCATCGGGGTCTTGGCGAGCGTGACGTAGATCGCCGGGTAGAGCACCCAGATCAATCCGATTGCGACCAATGTCAGCTGGATTCTGCGATCGGTGGAGAACGCGACGATCACTCCGATCAGCACGAGGCACACGATCCACAACGCGTAGGCCGGCGTCGGGAGCTCTGTGTCGAGCCAGCCGAGCCAGCCGAACGCCTGCTCGAACAACTCGCTGGTGCGCCCGATGCCGGCGCGGAAGATGGCGACGGTCGAGTCGGTGACCAGGTACTTGTCGTCGGTGAGTCCCACGCCCGCGTACCGGCTCCATGCCGACGACGCGGCGACAGCGACGACGAGAGGGATCGAACAGACGGCGAACAGGCGCGTCGTGGACCGGCGATCGGCGGCGTACGGTCGTCGTTCGAGCAGCAGGTAGCCGGCCAGGGCGATGGCAACCCAAGGCAGGGCAACCGGCCGGACGAGCACGATGACCGCGGCGATCGTCGAGGCCAGCAGCAGCTGGCGGCGCCCGGCGACGCGTTCGCCGGTGAGCAAGACCGCGACGTACGCCCAGAGCAACAGCGAGCCGGCCAGCTCGGTGGATGCAGGGTTGGTGCTGGCGACGATGAACAGAGTCATCGGGTTGAGGGCGACGAGAGCCAGTGCGGCCTTGCGACCACCGGCGCGGCGCATCAAGGTGAGCGCCAAGGTCAGCAGGAGCGTGCCGATGAGCGCGGAGATCAGTCGGTAGCTGGCGACCGACTGATCGGTGCCCAGCAGGCGAGCGATGCCGCCCACAACCGCGTAGTACTCGGGCGGGTACGTCGCTGCGGAAGTCGCGTACTGGACCGGGTGCGCGTCGTTGACGGCGACAGCGCACGACGCGGTCACCTCTGGGTAGAAGGCGAAGCACGCAGGATCCGCGCTGATGAGGCCCGCAGGCACGTCGAAGTTGCGAGTAAGAGGGCTGGAATCCGCGACGGGAGATCCGATCGTTTCGCCGTGGACGGTGCCGTACGCCTTCGTGGTGTGGGCGAGCTCGTCGGGCGCTCCGTAGCGGGGGACTCCGAACACCCAGGTGCAAACAAGTATCGTCAAAGCGACTGCGAGCGTCGCCGACCATGCACGAACGGCCCCTTCCGAGATGGTGGTGGGCAGCCGGATCCGCCGATTGGCCATGCCGGTACGTTACGCAGGCCGCATGCGATGACGATGGTTCCTCCCGTCGCTAACGTCGTGCCGATGTCAGTTCCCGATCCGCTCGTGCACCCAACCGCACTCGTCGACGACGGGGCAGTTGTCGGCGATGGCACCACTGTTTGGCATCACGTTCACATCCGCAGCGGTGCGCGCGTCGGCCGCGACTGCATCCTCGGCAAGAACGTCTACATCGATGCCGAGGCGATCGTCGGCGACCGCTGCAAGTTGCAGAACAACGTTTGCGTCTACCGAGGAGTCACCATTGGGAACGACGTGTTCGTCGGCCCATCGGTGACGTTCACCAACGACCTCGTGCCGCGGGCGTTCAACACGGAGTGGCAGGTCGTGGAGACCCATGTTCACGATGGTGCGTCGATCGGCGCCAATGCAACGATCGTGTGCGGCGTCACGCTGGGGGAGTACTCGATGGTCGCCGCCGGGGCGACGGTCACGCACGATGTGGCTGCCCACCAGCTGGTCGTCGGTGCACCGGCCCGCCGTCGGGGCTGGGTGTGTCGGTGCGGCAAGGTGATCTCGCGCGACGCGATGCCACCGGTGCAGTTCCTGTGCGAGGCGTGCGCCTGACGCATGAGCGACGGCGTCGCCCCGGCCTGGCGGACGAAGGGCTAACGTTCTCACTCCGTGCCGGTCGAACAACCCCCCGTGCTTCCTGCGATTCCGATCACCACGGTCCGACTCGGCGAAGACGTCGAAGAGCTGGTGGTCTCGGTCCTGCGTTCGGGAATGATCGCCCAGGGGCCGCTGGTGAAACGCCTCGAGGAAGAGTTTGCCGACCTCATCGGCGTCGACCACGTCGTGGCCGTCAACAGCGGCACCACTGCGTTGATCGCCGCGCTCCATGTCTTGGATCTGCAGCCCGGCGACGAGGTGATCACCACGCCGTTCACGTTCGTCGCGACGTTGAACGCGATCATCGAATCGGGGGCAACCGCTCGTTTTGCCGACATCGACGCGGCCGATTTCAACATTGAGCCGGGCGCGGTCGCGCAGTTGATCAATGAACGAACCAGGGTGCTGATGCCCGTACATTTGTACGGCCAGTGCGCAGACATGAGTCGGCTCGGTGAGATCGCCTCTGGCGCTGACCTCGCGATGGTGGAAGATGCTGCGCAGGCGCACGGAGCCAGAATCGGCGAGCGCTCCGCCGGTAGCTGGGGGATCGGCTGCTTCTCGCTCTACGCAACCAAGAACCTCACGAGCGCAGAGGGCGGGCTGATCTCCACCAACGACGCCGCGTTGGCCGATCGACTGCGTGTGCTCCGCAACCAGGGCATGCGGCAGCGGTACGTGTACGAGATGGCCGGTAACAACTATCGGTTGACCGATCTGCAAGCAGCGGTGTGCCTACCGGAGCTGGCCCGTTACGGCGACCAGGTGGCGACCCGCCAAGAGCATGCTCGACGTTTGAACGAAGGACTCCGAGGATTGCCAGGCGTTCGAGTTCCCGAGGCGTTGCCCGATCGCCACCACGTCTGGCACCAGTACACGATTCTGCTGGGCGACGAAGCACGGCTCGGCCGCGACGACCTTGCTGACGAACTGACGAAGGCCGGCATCGGTTGCGGGATCTATTATCCGCGCCCGGTGTTCGACTACAACTCCTACCGCGACCATCCGCGGGTCGTCGTCAATGACGTGCGAGTAGCGCGTGACGTGGCCAGCCGCTGTCTGTCGCTGCCGGTGCATCAGCACCTCTGCGAAGGCGACCTCGATCGCATCGTCAGTACGCTGACCACCTTGCTCGGGGAGGGCTGATGACGCTGCGGATCGGGCTCATCGGCGCCGGCGCGATGGGGTCGTTGCATGCGCGCGTCTTGTCGGGTGCCGACTCGACGGAGCTGGCCTGGATCGCCGACGTTGATCATGTGGCGGGGGAACGTGTCGCCGAGCGATTTGCAACCAAGTGGCTCCCCGAGCCCGAGCTCAGTGGCATCGACGCCGCCGTGATCGCCGCGCCGACTCCGGTTCACCACATGTATGCGATGGCCGTGATCGATGCAGGCCTCCCACTGCTCGTCGAAAAGCCGATCGCCGACACGCTCGCCAATGTCGAAGAGATCATCGTCGCCTCGCGAGCTCGGGGCACCGTACTGATGTGCGGGCTACTGGAGCGGTTCAATCCAGCGGTGCGAACGGCATCCGACATCGCCCGCGAGCCGCTGCATGTCACCACGGTTCGCCATTCCCCGTACGCCGAGCGGATCCGTACGGGAGTGGCATCGGATCTGTTGATCCACGACATCGATCTCGTGGTGCGGCTGATGGGGGAGGCGCCCGCCACGTTGACCGGGCACTACGGGTACTTCGAGCCGCGCAGCACCACCAGCAGCGAGGATGTCGCCGAGGCGACGCTGCGTTTCTCCGGTGGACAGATCGCCTCGTTGTCGGTGTCACGGATTGCGCAGCACAAGATCCGCTCGTTGACGATCGGTGAGCTCGGCCGCCTGATCGAGGTCGATCTGCTCCGTCAGGCGATCACGATCTATCGGCACGTGCAGGAGTCGGAATTCGACGAGGATGCCGGCTACGTGCAGCAAACGATCATCGAGATTCCAGTCGTCCGTTACCCGGGTGAGCCACTGCAACTTCAGCTCGCTCATTTCGTGGACCTGATCGAAGGTCGCTCCGACCCCGACGCCGAGCGAGAGACCCTGTTGCTCCCTCATTCGTTGATCGACCAGGTTGGCAGATCGGCCCGCGAAGCCGACCCGCGGTGACGCGAGGATGAGCTCGACCGACTCGGCGTACACCCGTCGTCTGCAGCGGCTCAGCGGTCGTCGTTGGAAGCGTCTCGTACCCAATCCCTATCGCTGGAACATCCGTCGACTGGCCACTGGTCGAGTGCTCGACGTCGGGTGCGGGATCGGGCGTTGCCTCGACTTCGTGCGGCCGCGCGGGGTGGGCGTCGATCCGAACGAGACGGCGATCACCGTGTGCAGGGAGAACGCTCACGAGGCCTACACCCCAGCCGACTTTGCCACTGCGTACGCGACTCGCGAGCCCGCTGGGCAGTTCAACAC
>DATAJN010000535.1:0-5318 GCA_036262105.1 Ilumatobacteraceae bacterium | reverse complement strand
AAGGTGGTGGTCAACGATCTCGGCGGAAACATCGACGGGACGGGAGGCGACCTCAGCCCGGCCGAGCAGGTCGTGCAGGAGATCAAAGCGATGGGTGGAGACGCAGTCGCCAACGGCGACAGCGTCGCTTCGTGGGAAGGTGCGCAGCGGCTGATCAACACAGCGGTCGAGACTTTCGGAGACTTGCACGCTGTCATCAACAATGCGGGGATCCTGCGCGACCGCATGCTGACCAACATGACCGAAGAAGAGTGGGACGCGGTCATCAACGTGCACCTGAAGGGCACGTTCGCGCCCAGCCGCTGGGCCGCGGCCTACTGGCGGGAGCGGGCCAAGGCCGGAAAGCCGGTCGACGGACGGATCATCAACACCACGTCGGTCAGCGGCATCTACGGCAATCCGGGCCAGACCAACTACGGCGCGGCCAAGGCCGGCATTGCCTCGTTCACCACGATCGCTGCGCTCGAGCTGGCCCGCTACGGCGTCACCGTCAACGCAGTCGCGCCAGTCGCCTTGACCCGCATGACGGAAGGGCTCGGCCCGGCGCCGGAGACCGACGAGCAGCGAGAGATGCGCTCGCCGCGCTGGATCGCCCCGATCGCTACCTGGTTGGCTTCCGCCGAGTCGAAAGACGTCACCGGTCGAGTGTTCGAAGCCAGCGGCGACGTGCTGGCCATCGCCGAGGGCTGGGTGCGCGGCCCGCGGCACGCTCCGGTGGAGGATCCGACGCTGCTCGGCCCGGTAGTGCGTGATCTGCTCGCCAAGGCACGGAAGAACTCGGGGATGGGCGGCGACCCCGGCGGTTGGCCGCAGCCTCAGTCGTGAAGCAGGAGTCCTTGATCGATCACGGCCCGATCTCCGACCGAGGTCGTGAACACGGCGGCGTCGCTCCCGGTCTCCCACATCGAAACCGTCAGCGCCTCGCCCGGGAACACGGGCGAGGTGAAGCGGCCTTCGATGTGTCGAAAGCGTGAGGCCTCGCCGCCGCACAGGGTGTGCAGCAAGGCCCGACCCGTGAACCCGTAGGTGCACAGCCCGTGCAGGATCGGACGGTCGAACCCGCCCATCGCGGCGAACGACGGATCGCTGTGCAGCGGGTTGCGGTCACCCGACAGGCGGTAGAGCAGGGCTTGGTCGGGCGAGGTCTGGTAGGTGACCTGATGGTCGGGTGTGCGGTCGGGCGGCTGGTTCTTCGGCCCGCTCGGCCCCCGATCGCCTCCCCAACCCCCTTCGCCGCGGATGAAGGCCGACGAGACGTTGGTGAACAACGGTTGCCCGTCGTGCAGGTCGGTTGCATTGGTCTCGGCGACGACGACGGCAGCCGTCCCCTTGTCGTACATGGCGACGATGCGGCCCTGCAGGCGCGCCGATCCACTCATCGGCAGCGCCTTGTGGAGCGTGATGGCCTGCTGGCCGTGCACCAAGAGCGCAGGGTTGAACGTTCCGATGTTGCGCATGGCGGAACCGGCTCCCCAACCGATCACGACTGCGAAGGTGGGGAAGACCTGCTGATCGACCCCGTTGGTGTTCTCGGTCGTGTATGCCAGTTCGGCGGTGCCGGCGCCGATCCCAACTGCATAGAGCAGGGCGTCCTTGCTCGTCCATGACGCGTCGTAGGGCTCACCGGCCGTTCCGACGGCTTCCGGGTTCAACGGCATCGAATTCTCCCCGCACTCGTGGTACGGCAACCGGTTCTAGCCGATCGACGGGTCTCCCATGACGACGGAGATGTCGACCACCGGTGTGTGCCGGTCGTGCTCGCGCACTGCCTGACGGGCGCGATCGGCGATCATGCTGATTGCTTGGGCGTCGGCCACTTCGGTGATCGTGAGTGTGACGTGGATCCGGCTGTGCTCACGCACGACGGTGATGTCGCCGACGATGTGACCGACTTGGCGACGAACGGCTGCCACGTAACCCGCTTCGACCTCGCGCTGGGCCACCGCTGCGGCAACCTCCGTGCTCGCTCCGGGCCCGAACTCGTCGCCGGGGTACAGCGTGACGAGTGGAACACGATGCTTCTGCGCGCAGACGGAGCCCATCTCGTTCAAGCTCGGCTCGGTGCCGCGCTCGCGGGCCAGCACGGCGACGTCGACGTGTTGGTCCAACGGACAGGATTCGCCTGACTCAACTCCACGACACGGTCCCCCGTGCGAGTCGTTACAAGAAACCACATCGTGGCCGTCGCGGATCAACCGATGTTGCAGGGTGGCGGCGATGCCTGGTGACGATTCGATGAGCAGTACATCCATGCCGCAAGTACAACTGCCGGACGTGTCGAACTCCAGAGTCCTTGGTCCCGACCGGCCCGACCGAGGGTCGGATCAGGTGCGGAGCAGCTCGCCGACGGCGTCGGCAAGCGGCACATCGCGGCGGTCTCCCGAGCGACGGTCTTTGACCTCGACGAGCCCATCGGCCAGACCGCGGCCCACGACCACGATGGTCGGCACCCCGAGGAGCTCCGCATCGTTGAACTTGATGCCGGGCGACACACCGGCGCGGTCGTCGAGGAGCACGCGCAACCCAGCGGCCTCGCAATCCGCGGCCAGTTGCTCGGCGGCTGGTAGCTGCGGGTCGCCCGGCTTTCCGGTCGCCACGATGTGCACATCGGCGGGCGCAACCTCGCGCGGCCAGATGAGCCCTTTGTCGTCGTTGTTCATCTCGGCGATCGCGGCGACGGCACGAGACACACCGATGCCGTACGAGCCCATCGTGACCACCTGCTGCTTGCCGTTCTGGTCGAGCACGTTCAGGCCGAGAGCCGTTGCGTACTTGCGGCCCAGTTGGAAGATGTGGCCGATCTCGATGCCGCGGGCGATCTCCAACGCAGACCCGCACACCGGGCACGGATCACCGTCGACCACCTCGGCCGCTTCGACGGTGCCATCGGCGGTGAAGTCTCGACCAGCAGTGAGGTACAGCACGTGCCGACCCGGCTGATCGGCGCCGGTCACCCATTGGGTGCCGTCGACGATGTGCGGGTCGACGAGGTAGCGGATACCGGCCGCCTTCTCGGCGCCCAATGCGCCGGGGCCGATGTATCCCTTCACGAGATGCGTGTTGGCCGTGAAGTCGTCTTCCGTGAAGGGCTCGATCTCGGCCGGCCCGAGCTGGGCCTCGAGACGTTTCATGTCGACCTCGCGATCGCCCGGAACCCCGATCGCCAATGGCTCGACCCGGCCATCGGGGTGGCGGAGCTTGACGACGACGTTCTTCAACGTGTCGGCGGCCGTCCAAGCCCGGTCGGCGCGACGAAGATCGTCACGAGCGTTGATCAGATCGACGAGCGTGTCGATCGTCGGAGTGTTGGGCGTCTCGACGACCAGCGCTGCGGGCGCCGTGTCGTAGGCAACTGGCGGTGGAGCAGCGACCCGCACAGCCTCGGTGTTGGCCGCGTAGTCGCAGTTCGTGCAGCGAACGTACGAATCCTCGCCGGCCTCCATCGGGGCCAGGAACTCCTCGCTCGCCGAACCACCCATCGCGCCGCTCATGGCCGACACGATCACGTAGGGCAGCCCGAGGCGATCGAAGGTGCGTTGGTACGCAACGCGGTGCCGCTGGTAGCTGATGTCGAGGCCCTCGTCGGTGAGGTCGAAGCTGTACGAGTCCTTCATCACGAACTCGCGGCCGCGCAGCAGGCCGGCACGCGGCCGCGCCTCGTCACGGAACTTCGTCTGGATCTGGTAGATCACCAACGGGAGGTCCTTGTAACTGCTGTACAGATCCTTCACGAGCAGTGTGAACAGTTCCTCGTGGGTCGGCGCCAACAGCATGTCGGCGCCCCGGCGATCCTTCAGACGGAACACGTTGTCGCCGTAGTCGGTCCAGCGACCGGACAGTTCGTACGGCTCGCGGGGCACCAACGCCGGGAAGTGGACCTCTTGGAAACCGGCGCGATCCATCTCCTCGCGCACCACGCGTTCGACGTTGCGGTACACGATCCATCCGATCGGCAGCCAGGTGAACCCACCCGGTGCGGCGCGGCGGATGTAGCCGGCTCTCACCAGCAGTCGGTGGCTGGCGACTTCGGCGTCGGCGGGATCCTCACGCAGCGTACGCAGGAACATCGTCGACATTCGAAGCACTGGGTCTACCTCTCGGTGGGGCGGGCAGGGCGGTCGTTGACGCTTGTCAACAGCGGCGAAACACTACCCGCCAGCCGATATACTCCATGAGTCTTTGAAGTTCGATGAACCGAAGGCGTGGGCTCCCAGCGGGTCCACGCCTTCTTTACTGATAGGGCCCGAGATGGGCCACGAGTGATGAAGGAGGAGAGATGAGTGACACCGGCACCATGCGCAAGATCGAGCAATTGATCATGCCGATCGTTGCCGACCTGCATCTCGACCTCTACGACCTCGAGTTCCGCGGCGGTACCCTGCGTGTGACCGTCGACCGGCCCGCCGAGGTCGAAGGCGGGCTCGATCTCGAAGTGATCGCCCTGGCGTCGCGCCTGATCGGGCGTGAACTCGATCACGACGACCCGATGGGCGGGCACTACACGCTCGAGGTCACCAGTCCGGGGCTGGAGCGCAGTCTGCGAACGCCGGCACACTTCCAGCGCTCGATCGGCAAGACGGTGGCGTTGCGCCTCCGCGACATCGTCGACGCCGACGGCGAGCGCAGCGAACGCCGTCTGCAAGGCGTGCTCGTCGCGGCCGACGATCAGGCCGTCACGATCCGCCTCAACGACGCGGCCATGACCGAGCGAGTCGTGGCTCTCGACAAGATCGATCGCGCCCGAACGGTGTTTGCGTGGGGCCCGGCGCCCAAGCCCGGCAAGACATCCGACGCCAAGAAGAAGCCCGCAGGAAGGATCTCACAATGAGCGGTCTCGACATGTCAGAAGCCGTGCGGATGCTGGCCAACGAGAAGAACATCTCCGTCGACACCCTGCTGCATGTGCTGGTCGACGCTCTGGCCACCGCCTACAAGCGCCGCCCAACGGCTGCAGATGAGGTGATGGTCGAGGTCAATCCCGACACGATGGAGTTCACCTTCACAGCCTACGACGTCGACGAAGACGGCAACTGGATCAACGAGCGCGACGACACCCCGAAGAAGGAAGAGATGGGCCGCATCGCTGCCCAGACGTTCCGCCAGGTCATGAGCCAGCGCATCCGCGAAGCCGAGCGCGATCGCAAGTTCGAGGAGTACGCCAACCGCGAAGGCGACATCGTCACCGGCATCATCCAGCAGACCGATCAGCGGTACACGTTGCTCGATCTCGGCCGCGTCGAGTCGCTACTTCCACAGGCAGAACAGGTGCCCTTCGAGCGGCCGGTGCCCGGCGATCGCGTCAAGGCCTACATCGTCGA
>DATAJN010000534.1:0-4929 GCA_036262105.1 Ilumatobacteraceae bacterium | reverse complement strand
GATCTGCAAGGCCCGGGCGATCTGTTGGAGGATCTCGGCGGACGGCTTGCGCAAGCCGCGTTCGATCTGTGACAGATACGGATTGCTGACACCGGCAAGTTCGGCCAACCGGCGCACGCTCATCTTGGCAACCTCGCGCTGCGACTTGATCAGCTCGCCGACATCGGCGAGCCGCTTGTCGAGGTCTTCGCGCATCGACGCCACGTGGTGGCCTACAAGTCGTCGGCAGCGAGCAGGCCGTCGACGTCGGCTTCACCATCGCGGTAGCGGCGCACCAGCTCGGCGCTCAGTTGATCGATGCGTGCGAACAAGTCGCGCCGCTCGTGCGAGCGAGCCTGCTCGAACTCGAACAATGCGTCGGCGTAGCGGGAGATCTCTTCGATGCTGAGAGAGGCCAGATCGTGATCGCCGGACCGATCGGCGAGTGCGTCGAACTGTTCGGCGAGAGGATGACTGCTGAAGTCTTCGGCGGGGCGCGGGGGCCGCGGTGCGCCACCAGTGAGATGCGTCGAGAGGATCGTCGACAACTCGTCGGACAGGTTGTGCGGCTCGCCGCCGTCGACTCGGCGGCGCTTCTCGGCCTGCACGAGATCGAGGCGGGCCTGGGCCAGCCGGCGCACGTACGACAGGGCGTCGTCGTCGTTCTGCAGCTTGGCGCGCAGGGCGCGGAGCTCGACCAGCGAGAGTTGCCGGGGGTCAAGGTTCACAGCCATCAGCATCCTCCACTCACGGGCGGCAGAACCGCCACTTCGTCAGCCGCGCCGACCGGGTCGGCGGCCTCGGCGGCCTCGCCGTTGACCCACACTCTGCACGATGGCAGCACCCGAGCAAAGCCTTCACCGAACGATGTGACGGCCGCGGCCAACACGTCGCCGACCGTCGCACCAGCGAATTCTGCCTGACTGGTGCCGGCAGCTTCGCGGGCCGATGCGAACATTCGCAGAGTCGCCATTGGCCTCAGCGTACCGGTCGTTTCGCACCGAGTCGGTTTCTGCGGAGCGCCGACGCCGGGCGATACCCTCCGAGAACCGTGAGCGACGCCGCCCATCTCCCTGGACTTGGCCCTGACGACGACGCCATCGTCGACACTGCTGCCGAGCCGTTCAGAGTCGAGGTCACCCGATCGAAGAAGCGGCGCAAGACCGTCGGCGCCCACCTGGTCGGAGGCGTTCTGAGGATCGCGCTCCCGTCGTGGATGAGCAAGGCGGAAGAGGCCCACTGGGTCCGCGAGATGAGCGGGCGCTTCCGGCGCAAGATGTCTGCCGATCGCCTGCGCCTCGCCGAGCGGGCGACGACGTTGGCACGCCGCCACGACTTGCCCCGGCCGGGCAGCATTCGTTGGGCCGACGACATGCGCTCGCGATGGGGCTCGTGCACCCCGGCGGCGGGCACGGTGCGCATCTCGACGCGGCTGGCCCCGTTCCCCGATTGGGTTGTCGACTACGTGATCGTCCACGAGCTCGCCCATCTCGAAGTCCTGGAACACTCCGACGAGTTCTGGAGACTGGTGTATCGCTATCCGAAGGCCGAGCGAGCGATCGGCTATCTGATCGCCAAGTCGGGCGACGGCGACGAGGTCGATTGATCGACGGTCCACGGGGCACGGCGTGGACGGGCCGAGCCGGCCAGAACTCCGGCAGCGATCAGGATCGACACAGCCGACACGAGCCAGGCGACGATGGTGCCGTCACCAGGCTGGGCGCTGACGATGGCTCCGGCTACGGCCATCAACGAGATCGACCGCAGGGCGAGACGGCGGCCGTCCAACACGGGTCGCGATACGGCCTCGATCGTGGAATCCGGCTCTTCGGTGGGCACACGCGGCGGGACACCGAGCCGTTGTCTGGCCGGTTCGACCATGCAGGATTCGATCAGGGGGTTGAGGGCTCGAGGGTGGGCGTGGCCGAACTCGACACCGACCCGCCAGCGCTCCTCCGACACGTTGCGCACGTGACGGACGATGATCGGCAGCGTCACATCCTCGCAGCCGCGTGCCGTCGTGATCATGGTCGTGAACGTCAGTTGCTGTTTGGCGCACACCTCCCGGTTCGTTTCGAAGCCGGCGCCGAGTGGCGTGATGTCGAACACCGCGACCGGGTTCTCGTCGACCTCGGCGGGGATCGAGGCAACGACTCGCGCAGCGCGACGGAGTTGGTTGCGCCTTCCGAGCATTCGCAACACATCGAGTGCCATCGTCAATGACCACAGCGCCACAGCGATGAGTCCGGCGAGCCACTGGTAGGGCATGCGTCCCAGAGCGTGAGTCCACTTCTCGCTGAGGCCGCGCATCATCATCACGGCGCTCAGCACGACCACCGAGGCCACAAGCGCGCCGCCGTGTTGCAGGGCATGTGGTGTCATGATCGGCGCACGCCGTTGCTCGAAGGCCATCGGATGGCGGAGACCTTGCCACGAGGCGCCGAGGTTGCGCAGCGACCAACGTGTTCGGTCGCCCGGTCGCAGTGTCCAACCACTCGCCAGCCCGAGGCCCGCCGATGTCAGCAGCCAACCCGGTGCCCACAGCTCAGCGAGGATCGCCAGATTGGGGCGCATCGGCAGCGCTCCTGTCAGCAACGAGCCGACAACAGCGGCGATGAACCC
Organism: Ilumatobacteraceae bacterium; assembly: GCA_036262105.1. GTDB lineage: Bacteria > Actinomycetota > Acidimicrobiia > Acidimicrobiales > Ilumatobacteraceae > JAENVT01. The sequence continues at coordinate 2,328 of DATAJN010000534.1, read as the reverse complement.
TGCGCGGCGGAGACCCGACAATGGACGGACCGCCGACGCGGCGATGGCCAACCGCTGGCTCACACCCAGCGAGTTCGGGCGCAGGATCCCGCCGGGACCAAAGATCATGTTGCGAGCGACGCGGGCGTGCATCACTCGCTGCTCGTACACCGTGTCTTGCGATTGGATCACTTGCCGTACGAGTAGGGGACTGCCTGCCGCGGCAACGATCTTCCAGCCTTGCTCCATCAACGCCATCGACCAGAAAGCCTGCGCTTCGAGAGGTTGTTCGTCTCCCACCTCCACGCTCTGTACGGCGGCGCGCCGGATCAGTGCGCCCGATTCGCTCAGGATCGCCGCGCCGCGCGCACCGAGCGCCGGATTGAGACTCAGCCGATCGAACCTCAATTCGTGCAGACCGTTCGGGCCGTGCTCCGCGGAGTCGTCGTCGGCCATCACCGACTGACCGATCGCAACGGCGACACGGTCGTCGTCCATCAGTGGCAGCAAGGCGCTGATGGCGTCGGCACTCGGAACGTCGCCGGCGTCGAGCAACAAGAACACTGCCGAGGCACAGGCCGCGCCGCACGTCTTCAGTCCGTTGTGATCGTCGATGTCGGGCGCCGCGTACGCCGTCCCGAACTCGGCGGCGAGCGCGACGATCTCCAGCCTGGCCCCGAGGTCGACGATCACGTGCTGACCTGCACTCATCGACTGCATGGCGAGGAGGGTGGCGCGCACGTGATGAATGGGCTGTTGATCCACGCGGACGACAACGTCGACGAGCCGGGGCTCGGCGAACGCATCTTCGGGGATCGCGCGAGGCGACCGCCACAAGGCCCAGGTCAACAGGATGGATCCGAGGAATCCAACGAGCTCCACCGCGAGTGCCAGTACAACCAGCCACGTCGGTGACCGGCCGGGCAACGTCGTGATGCGCCAACCGAGGTATGCACTGGTCGACAGCAGGCCCGCGCACGCCAGCAAGCGTCCGATGCCATGTGCCCGTCGATTCATTCTGCGCTCTCACTTGGTCGTAGTTGTCGCAGTGACCCCCGGGCTGCTCATCTACGGGATCGGCAGGAGCGTGCAGCGACTTGAGCGACCAACGTCCTGGTGCTCGGTGACGAGCTGCCAGCCGTGTTGGCCGGGCAGCCCGCTAGCCTGCCGTGTTCGTGGGAACCCCGAAGCGTGAACGTCAAAAAGCCAATCGCCAGCAGCGGTTGGAGGAGTTGGCCCGTCAGGCACGGGCAGGCAAGCGCAAGCGAACGGGCATGTTCCTCCTGCTGATCCCGCTGGCGGCGATCGCCATCACCGGCGTGGCGGTGTTGACCAAGGGCAATGGCGGTAGCACCGCGGCTACCACCACCACGGTCACCCTGGCACCGTCGACCACCATCACGACCACGCCGTTGCCCAGCACCATCCCCGGCGCGACCCTCACCGGCGATACGCCCTGTCCAGCCGCCGACGGCAGCTCACCGCGCACGATCACCTTCGCCAAGGCGCCACCCACCTGCATCGACCCCACCAAGACCTACACAGCCGCGATCACCACCAACATGGGCGCGTACAGTGTGGCCCTCGACGCCACGACATCACCGATCACCGTCAACAACTTCGTCGTGCTCGCCCGCTACCACTACTTCGACAGCACGATCTGCCATCGGGCCATCCCGGGGTTCATGGTGCAATGCGGCGATCCGAGCGGCTCCGGCCAGGGTGGGCCCGGCTACACGATCACCGACGAGCTGCCGCCCGACGGCTCGTACAAGATCGGGTCGTTGGCCATGGCCAACTCGGGTTCGGCCAACACCGGCGGAAGCCAGTTCTTCGTGGTCACCGGTGATCAGGGAGTGTCGCTCGGGGCTACCTTCTCGCTGCTCGGTCAGGTCACCGACGGGCTGGACACCACGCTGAAGACCCTCGATGCGGCCGGCAACCCGGATCAGGCAGCCAACGGAATCCCGCCGTTGCAGCAGATCATCATCCAGTCGGTGGTCATCACCGAGACCTGAGTTCGCCAGCAAGGTGAGATGGACGGGGAAAACTCGACACAAATAACTTGTGGTATGGAGTCGATCGCCGCGCCCGACTCAAGAATGCCTCCGTCTCCCAGCCGTCGAGCGGCTCCCGCGGACGCTCGGCTACGGAGTCGAAACGGCACCCAATCGGGTGCTGACCGCCTTGTTCAGCTGCGCCTCACGGGCCGCTTGCGCGGCCCGCTCCTCGTTCAGCCTTGTTTGCGCGGCCTCGTTCAGCTTCTTTTGCGTCGCTTGCGCCTCGTCCAGCTTGGCTCGTGCAGCCTGATCCAGCTTGGCTCGACGCTCCTGTTGCGCGGCCTGCGAC
>DATAJN010000533.1:0-2236 GCA_036262105.1 Ilumatobacteraceae bacterium | reverse complement strand
GCCGCGCCGACTGTGGCTGCCGACAGCACGGTGATCAGCAGGATGTACTTCGTCTTCGCCCCGGCGATCAGCAGCACCCCCATCATCATGGCGATCAGCACCGAGGCGGTGCCCAGGTCGGGCTGGACGATCACCAAGGCCGTCGGCACACCGACCAGCAACAGGCCTTTCACGAACCGGGCGTAGTTCAACGTGTCGGTTCGGTCCTCGGCAAGGAACGCGGCGAGGGCCAGCAACCCCGTGAACTTGGCGAACTCGGCCGGTTGCACCTTCAACGGGCCGAGGTCGAAGCTCAACCGGGCACCACCGCTGATGGCTCCGACGAGGATCACCAGCACCAGGAGCATCACCGTGACGCCGTAAAGGAACCTGGCTCGCTCACGCCACCAGTCGTAGTCGAACGACATCACCACGATCATCGAGATCACGGCACCGATCAGGAAGATCTCCTGGCGGGTGACGTAGAGATACGGATTGGGGAACTTGGAGTACGACGCCGAGTAGATCGTGAACAGGCCGATGATCGACAGCAGACCTTGAGCGAGCAGCAAGACCCAGTCGATGTTGCGGCTCGGCGAGCCGGGGCTGGCCTTGATGTTGCCGAGACCGGAGTCCGGCTTGCGCGACAGCATGCTGAGCGCCATGGTTCAGTCCCGTGCGTCGACAGCCGGCGGCATGCAGGAGGAGTCGGCCAGCTGTGTCGGTGCTGCCGGAAGCAACGAGTTGAGATCGAGCTGGTCGCTGGGCAGCACCGGGTCCATCGCGGTCTTCCCGGCGAGCGCCGTGAAGATGCACTTCACGACCGGTGCGGCGGCCTTGGCGCCATAGCCGCTCTTCTCCAGATAGGCGATGACTGTGTACGGCTTGGAATCGTCGGTGCTGAAGGCTGCGAAGATCGACGAGTCGTTCCACGGGTAGCTGTTCGCACCCTGCGCCGTGCCGGTCTTGCCCGCAATGGGCAACGCACTCATTGGATAGGTCTCGAAGAGCTTCTCGCCGGTGGTCGTGTGGTAGAAGGACTTCGGGTACCTCACCCCCGGTTCGCGGACACGATCGGCGTTGACCACTCGCTTCAGCCCGTCGATGATCGGGTCGCGGACCTCAGGCGGCATCTCCAGTTGATCCTTGTAGGTGGGCGCCTCGAACGACTGGTAGATGACCGCCTTCGACAGGTCGGCCATTCCCGGACTGAGATCGGGGACGAGGGGGTCGAAGATGTTCTTGACGATCGTCGGCTGGCGGAGGAAACCGCCGTTGGCGATCGTCGAGTAGCCGTTGGCCATCTGCAGCGGCGTTGCCGCCATCAGACCCTGCCCGATCGCCACCTGCACGTTGTCGCCAACCAACAACCGCTCCGCTTCGCCCTTGGCCAGCACGTGTTTGTCGACGAGCTCCTTCTTGACCGCATCGTCGGGGATGCGGCCGGACCATTCGAACGGCAGTTGGATGCCACTCTCGGCGCCGAACCCGAAGCGCTCCAGGTCGTCCTTCAGCGTCGACTTCCCCTTCAGCGTGGGGTCGACGAACGCGTTGTGCTCGTCGATCTCCCAGAACTTCTCGCCGAGGCGATAGAAGAACGCATCGCTGCTGACTGCGAGGGCGTCAGCAACGGTGACCGGTCCGTACGAGGACGACAGGTTGGTGCGGATGTTGCTGGCGTTCTTGAACACGCAGCGAACGCCGGTGGCGCACACGTCGTCGGGGATCGACTCGAGCTTGTACTCGCCCTTGTCGATGTACTGCTCCTGTGGCCCGAGCACACCACTGTGCATCGCCGACCAGGCAACGAACGGCTTGAACGACGACCCCATGTTGTACTGCCCTTGCACGGCGCGGTTGACGAGGATCGACTTGTCGGGGTCGGCCTTCCCGGTGATCGGGTCGATCTTGTCGCCGAACAGCTGATCGAACTTGTTGCCGTCGATCGCTCCCATCCAGCGATTGTCGAAGCGCGGATAGCTGGCCATCGCCACGATCTGACCGTTGGTGTAGTCCTCGACCACGACCGCCCCCGCAGGGGCCTTGTACTGGATCCATTCCTGGTTGCCGAACTCGGTAGAGCTCGAGTAGACCCGCTTGCCGTTCGGGTCCTTCAGGTCGATCGGGTTGTGGGCAGCAACGTCGGGAAGGGTGAGATCTGTGGGGAGGCTGCGTCGTTGCTTGAGCTTGGTTTCGAGGGCCTGTTCGGCGTACTGCTGAACATCGAGATCGATCGTGAGTTGGATGTCGCGACCGG
>DATAJN010000532.1:0-5169 GCA_036262105.1 Ilumatobacteraceae bacterium | reverse complement strand
GGCTGGCGAGTGGGCTACCGGGGCATCGTGCCCGACGACTACCTCGACTCCGAGGAGTTTGCCACGGCGCGCCGCCACATGTGGCAGGCCTGGTCCTGGAGCGAACTGCCCGGGTCGCGGCTGTTGGTCGTCAGCGCTCATGACCGCGTCGTGGGGTTCAGCCATGCGGGCCGGGAGCAGCTGGACGCCGGCGTCGACCCCGCCGACATCTCTCTCCGCGGAGAGGTCTACGGCTTCTACCTGCACCCCACCGCTTGGGGAAGCGGCGGTGCAGGTGCGTTGATGAGTCGTTGCGAGGAGTTCCTCCGCGACGAGGGGTACCCCTCGGCCGTCTTGTGGGTGCTGCGCGACAACCCGCGAGCGAGGGCGTTCTACGAGAAGGCGGGATGGTCGTTCAACGGCCAGGAATCAGACTTCGCACCGCACGATTCACCTGGAAGCGCCGTTCCCGAGGTGCAATACGAAGTACGCCTGTAACTCAAGTTCGGTGGCGATTCGTTCGATACCACTTCGTGGAATTGCTGCCGAACTCGATGACGTTTCGCGTGATCTCCACCATCGACGTCTTTGATGAGCACGAGATCCCGGCGGACTTCACCGGACGAGTCCGTCGGACGTTCAACGGGCGTGAGTCGTACGTGGCCTGGTTCACCGCCGGCCTGCTCGTCAATCCTGGTCGCAATCACCCCGCATATCGCCGCTTCCGGGCCGATGGCCAAGTGAAGTACGAGATGTTCTACGAACATGGCCTTCTGCAGGACCCCTCCGAGCGCGACGCAGCCGTTCGCGGGTTCTTCGCCAACGGCCAGTTGCACTACGCGGAGCACTACCAAGCCGGCAGGCGCCACGACACATCGAGCGGCCAGCCTGCCGTGTCGAAGTGGCGGGCGGATGGCACGCTGCGGCACCAACTCCACTACCAGAACGGCAAGAGGGTCTCCGGCCTGCACACGTGAGCTCCCCCGGACCATGTGGAGTGTCTCGCGCCCACCCGGGCGCCGCGCAACACTCCACAGGCGATGGATTCGACGAATACAGACCCGAATCGGACCCGATAGTCTCTGCTCGGGTTAAGAAGCGCGGGGAGCGTCAAACTGAAGGGACGATTTTCATCATCGACCTCACGGCGAGGTCGCACTGGTCTCGGCGACGGCGCGCGAGAACTCGGGGCGCTGCTGCTCGACGGTGAAACACGCCAGTCACTGACGTGCGCGCGATCTCTGGGCCGAACCGGCGTCGAGGTCGGAGTTGCCGCCGAGCGGCGCGATGCTTCACCTGCGATGCATTCCCGCTGGTGCCGTATCGCGGCCATCTTGCCGGCGCTCGCCGGACCGCCGAATGCCTACGTCGACGAACTCGTCGCCTTCCTCGATCGACAGCCCACTGCCGTGGTGATTCCCGCGTACGACGGTTCGATCGAGGCCATCCGACTCCGGCGCGACGAGGTCGAACGTCGCTGCGCGCTCGCCCTGGCCTCGGAGTGTGCTTTGGAGCTAGCGGTCGACAAGGACAAGACGCTGGCGCTGGCTCGCGACTTGGGGATCGCGACACCAAGGAGTGCCGATGTGAAGTGCATTGGCGACTTGGAATCTGCTGTGGCGGAGATCGGCCTGCCCGCAGTGTTGAAGCCGCGACGCTCATGGATCGCGTCCGACGACGGTGGCTCGCGTTTCGGCAGTCTGGCGGTCACCGATCTGGCCGAGTCCCGCGACGCGTTCGCAGCGATCACGAGAGGTGGCGGCGAGGTCATCATCCAGCAATGGTTGCCAGGGCGTCGCGACGCCGTCACCCAGCTGGTCGTGGGATCTGATGTAAAGGCCTGCTTCGCGCAGATGTCTCATCGTGAGCTGCCGCGACTCGGCGGCGTGTCGGTGCTCTGCGAGAGCATCCCTCCGCTCGACGACATCGTCAAGCCGGCTCAACGGCTCGTGTGCGAGATGGGCCTGGAGGGTTGCTCGACGGTCGAGTTCCGCCGAGATATGAGCGGTGCTCCGGTGTTGATGGAGATCAATCCGAGAATCCCCGGCTCCATCGCACTCGGCGTCGGCTGCGGAGTCGACTTCCCGAACCTCATCCATGCGTGGGCCCTCGGAAGGCCGGTTGAAAAGATCGAGCGCTACCAAGTCGGGCGACGACTTCACTGGATGGTGGGTGACCTTTGGAGCCTGTACTCCGCCATCAATCACGATCCCGGTCCCGACGTTCCGACGCCACGCCAAGCGGCGCGCGAGTTCGTTCGAGACCTGACGACCCACGACCTGTCGGCCACGTTCGACATCGCCGATCTGGCGCCTTCCTTCGTCGAGGCCCGTGCTCTTCTTGTTCGCCCGATCATGAAACGACTCGTCGAAGCGCGATCTCGCGCGCTCACTACGCCATCGAAAGGACGAGGTAGATGACACCCTCGCAGACCGACCTGGCAATCATCGGAGCGGGTCCGTACGGCCTGTCGCTCGCCGCGCACTTGAAGCATCGCGGTGTCGACTTCAGGATCTTCGGGTCACCGATGAGGTTCTGGCTCGACATGGCCCCGGGCATCTCCCTGAAGTCGTTCGACTTCGCAACCAACATCTACACACCGGCGAAGGGCTATCGATTCGTCGACTACTGCCGCGACCGAAACATCGACTCGCACGAGCCCTGCTCGATGACCTTGTTCTCGGAATACGGCCTGTGGGCTCAGCGCGAACTGGTTCCAGAGGTGGAAGACGTCGAGGTCACACAGGTGGCTCGGCAAGGTGATGGGTTCCGACTCACCCTCTCGACGGGCGAGGAAGTCGAGGCGCGTCGCGTTGTTGTGGCCGTTGGCCTGGCCAACTTCCCGCGGGTTCCGAACGAACTGCAGATCGGCTCGAGTCGAATCAGCCACACATCGGAGATTCACGACTACGAGCGCTTCCGTGGCATGAACGTCACGGTGATCGGCGGCGGGCAATCCGCGCTCGAGGCGGCAGGCCTGCTCACCGCGCACGGGGCATCGGCACGGGTGCTCGTGCGCAGCACCGGTGGATGGTTCTCCGGCAAGTTGCCGGCGAAGCGGTCGCTGCGCGAGCGATGGGGCAACCCAATCTCGCCGCTGGGTCCGGGTCGGCTCAACTGGGTTCTGGCAAACGTGCCGTGGCTGGCGCATCATCTGCCCGACGACAAGCGGATCCGGCTCACCAGGCGGCACCTCGGCCCGTTCGGAACCTGGTGGGTGCGCGACCAGATCGGCGATGCCGTGCCCATCGAGATGAAGACACGAGTGGTGTCGGCGGTCGACCTCGGTGACCGCATTTCACTGTCGGTGAGCGGCCCGGACGGCGATCGAGAACTGGTCACCGACCACGTGATCGCCGGAACCGGTTACGAGGTCGATGTCGATCGCATTCCGTTCCTCGACCCGGCGCTGTGCTCATCGATCACACGCATCGAGCGTGCGCCGCGACTGTCACGCAACTTCCAGTCCTCGGTCCCGGGTCTCTACTTCATCGGACCGGCCGCCGCGTTCAGCTTCGGCCCGCTGATGCGTTTCGCATGCGGCGCCGACTTCGCGGCACCACGGCTGAGCCGGCACCTGGCCGCGGGCGCTCGAAAGCGCGTCGCCCCTGTGCCATCTGCACTAAAGACCCCATGAAACCCCTGTGGAGTGTTTCCGGCCCAACCGGACGCCGCAAAACACTCCACGTCGGGCGGTCGATGGTCAGGGCACGTCGTAGTCGACCGAAACGCTGTACAAGCCAGTGCCGCCGGCACTGCCACAGAACCTCAGGCTGTAGGCGACACCTTTGGTGACGGTGGGGCTTGTGATCGCATTCGTCCCGATTGACACAGTGCCCGGTGTACCCGCTTGCGGGGTGGAGAGGCTCGCCATTTGGACGGATGATGTCGCCGATGAGGTGATGGAGTTGATGAAGACTTGAGCCGTACCCGTCGCCGTGCTGTCCCTGATGATCGTCGAAAGAAGGGTGATGGTCGCCCCGACTGGAAGATCCAATCGCTGGTTGAAGCAACCAAAGGTGCCGGGCGAGATGCCGTCCGCTGACTCGAAGTACGTGTACATGTCGGATTCCGGTACGAACCCTGCCCCGGAAAAGACTGCGGTCTTGCTTCCACCGCCACCACCTCCGCCGGCGGCTGCGGGCTGGTAGTAGCCGACGATGTCGACGATGATGTCGACGGTTCCGGAGAGGTTGAAGACGCCGATCGCGCCGGCTGCGGACAAGCCCACTGTGACCTGGTTCGGGATCGGAGAGGAGCCGGCGGTGAAGTTGAGGTTCGAGGCCGTCGGTCGCGGGCTGGCGTCGGCTGGGTAGATCGTCAGAAATGAACCGGCCGTCGGGTTGACGGCGGTGGTGTTGGTGGCGATACCGGTGGCGGTGTTCGGGATGGTGCAGTGGCCATTCGTATTCCACACGGCGAACGTCGCCGCTTCACCGGAACCGATCGGAGTTGCCCGGGTACCCACGTTGTCGCTCCCCGGGCGAGTGTCGACGAGGCGGCACGGCGTGATCGGCACGAACACCGACGGGGTACCGCCGCCCGCGGCCGTGGCCGACTGGACGAGTCCGACTGCAGTGACTGTCGCGGCCCCCAGAACCGCTGCTACGCCGACGTGAACCAACCTGAACTGCCGCATTTCTGCCTCCCGCTCGCTCGCCTTGTGGAAGCGGCAGTCTTCCAGGCCAGCTACGCCGCAGACTTACGGAGACCCTCCGAAAGAGACCCTGTGGAGTGTTTCCAGCCCACCCGGGCGCCGCGTAACACTCCACAGGCCAGAAGATTGGCGGAGGTGGACGGGAATCGAACCCGCCAGACGGGGATCGCCCGTCTCAGCCGCTTTGAAGGCGGTGGAGCCCACCAGGTGCCCAGACACCTCCGTTCACGACGCTAGCGCAACGAAGTCGTCGCGACGCGTTGGCGAGCGGGCGCGACGTCGATAGGTTTCGCCTCGACTTCCCCCAATCTGCAGCTCTCGGTTCGGGGGTGGAGTCATGATCATCTGTTGGGCTGCAAAGGGCGGTAGCGGTACGACCGTCGTGGCTTGCGCGTTGGCGCTGAGCTCGGGGCATGGTCGGCCCACCACGCTCGTCGATCTCAGTGGCGACAGCGCGACCGCCCTCGGGCTGACCGAGCCCACCGGGCCCGGTGTCACCGACTGGTTGATTTCACCGACAGCGGGTCCGAACG
>DATAJN010000531.1:0-3790 GCA_036262105.1 Ilumatobacteraceae bacterium | reverse complement strand
CGATCACGGCCTCGTGCTCGCGGTCGGCCGTCGCGTGAACCGACACATGGCTGTACAGGTCGCGCAGGTTTCGGTCCATCGGTGGCGAAACCTAACCGCTCGTCGCTGTTGCGAGGAAACGCCGCAGGAAATCGAGTTGGTACAGCAAGATGTTCTCGGCGACCACTTCCTGAGGTGTCATGTGCGTAACGCCCACCAGCGGCAGCACCTCATGTGCTTTTCCGGCCGCCAGAAGCGCTGATGACAGCTGCAACGTGTGTGCGGCCACCACGTTGTCGTCGGCAAGCCCGTGGATCAACAGCAACGGTCGGGTGAGTGCCCCGGCCAGAGGCAGCAACGAGGAGTTGGCATACGCGGTGTCGTCGATCGTCGGATCTCCGAGATAGCGCTCCGTGTAGTGGGTGTCGTACAGCCGCCAGTCGGTCACCGGCGCACCGGCGATCGCAGCGTGGAACACGTCGGGTCGGCGCATCACCGCCAGCGCCGCGAGATAGCCGCCGAAGCTCCATCCGCGGATCGCGACGCGGCTGAGATCCAAGGGGTGCTCCTGGGCGGCGTCGTGCAAAGCATCGACCTGGTCGTCGAGAACAGCGGATGCCAGGTCGAGATGAACCGCCCGCTCCCACTCGCTGCCGCGTCCGGGCGTGCCCCGCCCGTCGATGATCACCACCGCGAACCCTTGGTCGGCGAACCACTGCGACAGTGCGTACCGGCCGCGTGCGGCCAGGACGTACTGCACGTGCGGGCCGGCGTACGGGTCGAGCAGCACCGGAAGAGGGGATCCATCGTGGTCGCGCGGCATCAACAGCGCGGTGGCGAGTCGCCGCTCGCCGTAACGGTGGAGCGAGACGTTCGGGTCGATCAGTGGCGCCTCGGCATACGAGGCCAAGAGCGGGCCACCGACGATCTCGGTGCGTGCATCGCATCGATCGAGGGAGGTGCTGCGCAGCACGGTGGTGGGCCCGCCGATCACAGCGGAGTGCACACCCTCACCATCGCTGATGCGTACCAGCCCGTCGTCACTCCACTGCCAGACGTCGAGCATGGTGGCGTCGTCTCGATCGTTGGCCTGGAGGAGCACGGTGTCGTCGCCGACTGCAAGGACCGTACGCACTTGCAGGTCGACCGGGGTGACCGACTGACCGTCGATCAACAAGCGCCGCGCCCCGTCGCGGTCGGCGGCCATCACCAGGCGGCCATCGCTCAGCTCGTCGGGTGTGCCCGGAACGATCTCCACCCAGCAGTCGTCGCGATCCGTGAAGATCGGCGCAGTGTCGCCGGTGGTCGGGTTGGCTTCGAGCACCTGCAGATCTCGTTGGTCGCGCGATTGCACTGCGAGCAACAGCCGATCGTTCGTCACCCAGTTCACCGCAACGAGATACGGAAAACGATCCTGATCCCAAGCGACCTCGATGCTTCCGCCGTCGAGCTTGAGCACCTGGAGGCCAACGGTCGCGTTGGTTGTGCCGGCAGCAGGGTAGCGAACCTCGCGTGGCGGCTCACTGGGATCTGCAGGGTCGGAGATGTACCATCGGCCGACGTCGGAGACGTCGACTCGGCACGCTGCGATGGCCGAGCCATCGGGGCACCACCAGTACCCACGATTCCGTCCGATCTCCTCGGCGGCGATGAAGTCGGCAGCACCCCACGACACGTTCGGGTCGTCGTCGCTCGCCAGCTCCCAAGTGCTTCCGTCCAGCTCGGCGATTCGCAGCGCGTTGCCGCAGAGGTACGCCAGTCGCCCAGCCACCGGGTCGGGGCGTGGGTCGAAAACAGGCCCGTCGACCACGAGCTCGCGAGCGACGCCGCTGACAAGGCCCGCCACGAACAACCGACCGGAGAGCGGGAAGGCGACGACCGTCACCGCCTTGTCGGTGGCGAAGGTCGTGACCCCCGAGGCGGTCTCACGCATCCGTTCGCGGCGGGCACGCTCCTCCGCCGGAACGTCGTCGGGATCGACCTGAGTCAGCAGTACCAGCGGGTCGGCGATCAGCCGCTCGTCGCCAGTGGCGACGTCGAAAACGTACAGGCAGTTGATCGGGTCGTCGCCGGCGCGGCTGCGGATGAACACGATCCGCTGACCATCCGGCGACACGACGAGGTTGCGCGGTTCTCCGAGGGTGAGCCGCCGCGTGCGCGCGTACTGGCGTGGAAACGTGTCGTCGGAACCAGGGGCGCTCACGGCGTCACCATGATCTTGGCGTGTTCTTCCGGATCGGCGAGATCAGCGAAGGCTTGAGGGATCCCGTCGATGCCGACAGCAGCCGTCAGCCACGGCTGAAGATCGACTTTTCCATCAGCGATCGAATTCAATGCGGCGGCGAACTCACCGGGGTCGTAGCCGAGCACGAACTGCAAGTTGAGCTCGCGACCGATCCCGAGCATCGGGTGGAATCGGTCTTCTTGCATGCAGGCTCCGACGATCAAGATGCGGGCGTCCTTTGGGGCGATGCGCATCGCCTGGTCGATCATTCCGGGTACACCGACGGCTTCGAAGATCACTGGCGTACGCACACCGTCGGCCCGCCGCCACGCTTCGATGGCCGGCGTGACGCGTGGGTCGACAACCACATCGGCACCGAGTTGCTCGGCCAATGCTCGCCGCTTCCGGGAGTAGTCGGCAGCGACGATCGGCCCGATGCCGCGCATCCTCATCTCCGCGATGCAGGCCAGCCCAACCGGGCCGCAGCCGAGCACGATCGCGCTCTCGTTGCTGGTGATCCGGCTCTTGGCGACCGCATGAACACCGACGGCGAGGGGTTCGGTCATGGCCGCGATCTGTGGGGCCAACCCGCCGGGTACCTTGATCCCAAGCATCTCGTTGATCACTATCAGCTCCGCGTACCCGCCGTTGTAGATGTTGGAGAAACCGAGTGGATGAAGTCCGGCGGGATCGAAGGCGACCGGCAGGCTCACGACGATGTCGCCGATCTTCAAGTTGTCGCAGCCCGCACCGAGCTCGACCACCTCGCAGCAGAACTCGTGGCCCATCACGGTGTCGAGATGCGGCTCGAACATCGTCATCTGCATCGGGTCGTCGGGCCGATCAGCGGTCAACTCGTTCATCACTCGACGGCTTTCCTCGCCGTACCTGAGGAGGTGCAGATCACTGCCGCAGATTCCACATGCCAAGACCCTGGCGAGCACCTGTCCGGGGCCCGGCCGGGGATCAGCAACGTCGTCGACTCGAAGTTGCCAGTCCTTCATGACCGCGGCGCGCATGGCCATCGACCGTACTTCTTCGCGTGACGGCGCGTGCACCCGTGATTCGGCAGCTGCGTCAGCGGCTGAAGTGGGCGATGGCCTCGGTCACCACGGCCCACGCCGCGTCGGCATCGATGTGCGTGAGGCGATCGCAGTTGGGCTCTGGCCGCTCGGTCAATGTTCGCCGGTCGATCACCGTCATGCCCCGGGTGAGCTCTCCACCGGTCTCGACAGCGACGTTGGAGAACGACCTCGCGAAGAGGTCGGGATGAGTGAGCGCCAGCACCGAACAAGGATCGTGCACCGGAGCCCCATCCAGGCCGTCGTGGCTACGCGTGTACGTGCCGCTGAAGAACGCCATCAGGTCTGCAAGGGCGAGTCCAAGTCGACCGGGCAGGGCGCGGACCATGGCGATGCGTTCTGGCGTCGCCTGGAGCTGGTGGGTCAGGTCGAGGCCGGCCATCACCAATGGCCCGCCGTAGGAGAGGACGATCGCCGCGGCTTCTGGATCGGCCCAGATGTTGAACTCGGCGGAAGGCGTGCGATTCCCGAACAGGCCGCCGCCCATGAACGAGATCCCTGCGAG
>DATAJN010000530.1:0-4444 GCA_036262105.1 Ilumatobacteraceae bacterium | reverse complement strand
CGACCCCCCGATCGACAGCGTCATCGCCGCGCTGTCGACGTCGAACGCCGAGCGCGGCTATCCACCGAGCATCGGCACCGACGCGCTGCGACGGGCGATCTGTGCCTGGCTGGGGCGGCGTTTCGACCTCGATGTTCCGCTGGCCCAGGTCGCGGCATGCATAGGCACCAAGGAGCTCGTCGCCACGACACCTCAATACCTTCGCCTGCGTACACCGTCGAAAGACACCGTGCTGTACCCGGCCGTCGCGTATCCGACGTATGAGATGGGGGCGACTCTCGGCGGCTGCCGCGGCGTGCCTGTTCCGTATCGTGCGGACGGCGCCCTCGACTTCACGGCTATCAGCGAGGCGGATGCCGCCAGGGCACTCATGCTGTGGGTCAACAGTCCCTCGAATCCCACGGGCGCACTCACCGATCTGGGAGAAGCTGCAACATGGGGTCGTCGCCACGGCGTGCCCGTGTTCAGCGACGAGTGCTATGTCGAGTTCACGTGGGAGGGTGCGGCCAGCACGATCCTGCATCACGGGTTCGAGGGTGTCGTCGCTGTTCACTCGCTGTCGAAGCGCTCCAATCTCGCCGGCTTGCGCGTCGGCTTCTACGCCGGAGACGCCGATCTCGTCGGCTACTTGAAAGAAGTCCGCAAGCACGTCGGCATGCTCGTGCCAGGCCCCGCGCAAGCCGCGGCCGCAGTCGCGCTCGGCGACGACGCCCACGTCGCCGTGCAACGCGAGCGCTACAAAGGTCGTCTCGAACGTCTCGGCAAAGTCTTCTCGGCATGGTCGGGCGTCGAGATCGCGATGCCGGCCGGAGGCTTCTATCTGTGGTTCGATGCCGGCGACGGCTGGGAGTTCGCCGAACGTTTGGCCCGGGAGGGCGGGGCGTTGGTGAGCCCGGGAGATTTTTACGGTGCCGGTGGTGCACAGAACGTGCGCGCTGCCGTGGTACAACCTGATGACCGAATCGAGCTGGTCGCTAGGCGACTGGGGGTGTTGTGATGTCATTTCAACCTCAAGTCCCACCTATGTACCAACAGCCGCCACCTCCACCCAGTGCTGTGGCTGTTGCTGTCCCGCCGAAAGGCAAACGACGCAAGGGCATGATCATCTTCGGACTGATCCTGATGATCGGCGGCTTTCTCGGTGGTGGGGCGATTGTCTACAAGAGCATGTCGAACTACGAAGACGCAGTGAAGGCGATGGCTCGTGCCCCAGTTGGTTGCACGACGACGCTGGTGTTCGACAAGCCGGCAACGTTCACGATCTACATCGAGACCAAGGGCAAGCTCGGTGATCTCGGCGGCGATTGCGAGGCCAACGGTTCGAGCTACCAACACTCCGGAGACAAGCTGCCGAAGGTGTCGCTGAGCTTGGTCACGAGCAGCAGTGGCGACGAGCTCGACCTGCAGCGGGGCACCACCGCCTCGTACGACGCTGCAGGTTACGTCGGCACCGGTTACCGCACCGTGAAGATCGAACAGGCCGGCAACTACCGCTTGAACGTGGAGTCCGACGACTCGGATTTCGCCGTGTCGATCGGCAAGAACCCCAAAGACGACAGCGAGCAGTTGAAGACCATCGGTGGTGGAGTGGCGCTCGGGGGAGTAGTGCTCGGGTTGATCTTCTTGCTGTTGGGTCTGCGCCGCCGGCGGGCTCCAGCAGCCGCGCCAACTGGTGCTTTTCCGACCGGGCCGATGGCGCCCTGGACTCCGAGTCCCTATGCACCTGCGCCTACGGGCCCGCCATCACCGCCGCAACATCCGGGGTACCGCACCGAATCGGTGCCGGGTCAGCCCCCGATCCGGTTGGCCGAACAGCCCCCGGGCACCGGATTTGCGCCGCCGTCGTTGGCGCCGCCGGCACCGCCGCCTCCGCCACCGTCGAATTCCGGGTGGACGGTGCCGGAGGACGACGAAAAGACCTAGAGACGCCGCATGACCGTGACGACTCGACCGAAGATCTGCACCTGGTCGGCGTCGAACACCAGCGGTTCGAGGCGCGAGTTGGCAGGGATGAGCGAGATCGTCGACCCCTTGCGCTGGAAGGTCTTCACCGTGGCTTCTTCTCCGGGGATGCCGGCGATGACGATCTCACCGTTGACGGCAGTGTCTTGAGCGCGGGCGACGACGAAGTCGCCATCCATGATGCCGATGTCGATCATCGAGTCGCCACGAACCCGGAGCATGAACAGGTCGCCGGTACCCGTGAAGTCTTCGGGTAGCGGGAACAACTCTTCGACGTTTTCCTGAGCGAGCACGTCGGTGCCGGCGGCCACGTCGCCGACCAGCGGCACGTGGCGAACCGGCCGACGCTCGATGGCAGCGCCCGACGAGGGGTCGAAGCGGACCTCGATCGCCCGCGGCTTGGTTGGGTTGCGGATGAGGAAGCCCATCCGTTGCAAAGAAGCCAGATGGCTGTGCACCGTGGAGGGAGAGGTGAGGCCCACCGCCTCGCCGATTTCGCGCACGCTGGGCGGGTAGCCGCGTTCGCGCATGCTGGTTTCGATCATGTCGAGGATGCCTCGTTGACGGGCGGTGAGTTGTTCGGCCATGCGCACAGCGTACGCGCGTTCGTGACCCAGGTCAAACATTCGTTCGTGAAACAAATGTTCGACTAGGTGTTGACGACGAACAGTTGTTCGTGGCATGCTACGAACAACTGTTCGGGCAACACGTGTTCGCTCCGGACTTCCAACCCATCCATCGCCGATCACACGAAGGGGCAATCATGGCCATCGCAGTCGTCATTCCCGGCCGGTTCGGCGAGCATCGATCGGCTTCGCAGCTCTACGCTCGACGCCGGCTGATGGTCACGCTCATCGTGGCCGCGATCGTGCTGGTGCTGCTCGTCGGTGCCGGCCATGTCGTGGCGAATCGTGGAGGTGCTCCTGCCTCCACCTCCGCGATTCGCCCCGTATCCGCAGTGGTGGTGCCCGACGCGCCGGTGGCCAGCAACGTCTACATCGTCCAGCCGGGCGACACCTTGTGGTCCATCGGCCAGCGCTTCCACGGCCATGCGTCGCTCGCCGACTACGTCGATGCGTTGGTGTCGGCCAATGGCGGCACCCGGCTCCAGGTATCGCAGGCGCTCGCGCTTCCTTGAACGATCCGGTAATCTCAGCCGCTTATGCGGTGCCCGAGATGCCGAACCGACGATACGAAGGTGATCGATTCGCGCGAGGCCGAAGAGGGCATGTCGATCCGCCGGCGGCGGTTGTGCGCCAGCTGCCAGCATCGCTTCACCACGTATGAGCGCCTCGAGGAAGTGCAACTCGTAGTGCTCAAGAGTCACGGCTCGCGAGAGCCGTTCGATCGCTCCAAGATCGTCGCCGGCGTTGCCGCGGCCTCCAAGGGCCGGCCGGTGACCGCCGAGCAGATCGAACAGTTGAGCATCGAGCTCGAGGATCATTCACGGTTGCAGGGCAACGAGATCACGACCGCCGAGCTCGGCCTCGAGGTGCTGGAGCGACTGCGTTTGCTCGACGTGGTCGCCTACCTGCGCTTCGCCAGTGTGTACAAGAACTTCGACGCGGCGGCCGACTTCCAGCGTGAGCTCGTGCTGTTGAAGAAGTTGCAGAGCAGCTGACGATCATGAGGCCCGCAGATAGCGGGTGAACAAGAAGTTGTCGTCTTCGAGGACATGGGCCAATTGCATGCGGCGGGCGAGCTGGGCTACTCCACCCGTTACGCGGGGGCCCTCGCCGCCGGCCAGCAGTGGCGAGATGGTGAGGTTCAACTCGTCGATCAGGTCGGCCTCGGCGAGTGCGCCATTGAGCAGGGCGCCGCCCTCAGCCTGCACGAAGTCAGCGTCGACCTGCGAGAGGGCCGCAGCCAGGTCGACGCTGCCGCGCCCGGCGCGCACGGCGTCGATCGTCGTGGCTGGTGCGTCGTCGGGGAGGATCAAGAAGCCGGCGCCGCTCGTGAACAGGGCGCTCGTCGCATCGACGTCGCCGCGTCGACTGACCACGCCGACGCGCTGTCCGCGCTTGCGCGGCGGGCCGTAGCCCTCGACGCGCACCGTTGCCGCGCCCACGATCAAGACGTCGGCGAGAGAGCGCAGGGTCGAGAGGACCTCTTGATCGACCTTGCTCGACAGGCCGCGGGAGTTGCTGTCGACGACCGTGGAACCATCGATGCTGGCCACCATGCACACGCCGAGCCACGGACGATCAGCCGGGCGGGGCCGTTCGACGTCGTAGGCCTCGCGGACGGTCACGTGATCCGTCGGGTGGTCGAACAGCCGGCGCATCGCAGCGATGATACGGCGGCGGTCCGGTTTCTGGGCCGTGGCGCCCCTGACCTGGCCGATCAGCTGCCGCGGAGGTACGGCATCACCACAGCCTCGATCATCGGCGTGAACCACTCGGCGGCAACCGTCGTGAGATGGTTGACGTCGCGGAACATCAAGATGTTGCCGATGATCAGCGGGCAACGTGAGTCGGTGCAC
>DATAJN010000529.1:0-1822 GCA_036262105.1 Ilumatobacteraceae bacterium | reverse complement strand
TCATCTTGTTGAACACCGATCCGCAGCAACCCTTCATCGTCAACCGCGGCGACCGTCTTGCCCAACTCGTCATCCAACGAGTCGAGGAAGTCGATTGGCATATCGTCGACTCGCTGGACGGCCACGACCGCGGCGGTGGCTTCGGCCACACCGGCCGCGAGTAACGGAGTGTTTCCGTCCCACCCGGTCCTGTGGACGCTCCTATGTCGCGTCAAGTCCTGTTTCGAGGATGTTGAAGAGTTCTCGGGCGATGTAGTTCTTGAGGCAGCGGCGGATATCTCGGTAGTGCTTGCCTTGTTGGCGTCGTCGTTCGATGTAGGTCTTGGTGCGGGTGTCGTGTTGGATGCGGGTCAGAGTGACGGTGGTAATTGCTCGGTTGAGTTGGCGGTCGCCGTAGCGGCTGAGGCGGTGGCGGTCGCTGAGACCGGTGGAGGCCTCGATGGGGGCGCTGCCGGCAAGTTTGGCGAATGCTGCTGGGCTGTGGATGCGTCCAGGGTGGGACCACACGATGAGCAACATGGCAGCAACGATCGGGCCGACCCCGAAGACGTCGAGCAGGTCTGGTCGCCATGTTTTGATGTGGGCGGTGATGGTCCGCTCCAGCTCGGCGGCTTCTGCTCGCAGGACCAAGACACGTCGGGCGAGGATTCGCATCGTCGCGGCGATCGAGGCGATGTCGGGGTCGTGGTGATGATCGATGCGCCACCGGGCGCAAGTCGTGACGATACTGCGGGTGGTGTGACCGCGGAGTTTGTGGGCGAGTACTTCCGGGGCGGTGTTGGCCAGCGCGCAGAGTTGGCGTTCGCTGTCAGTGCCAGCCTGGATCGCTGATTGACGGGCCAGCAGTGCTGCGGCAATGGCATCACGACGGCCGGTGGCACGTGGCGAGTTGATCCGTTCCAGGATCAACGCTTCGCGGGCGGCACGAACGGCGTCGATGGTGTCGTTCTTGGCGCCCATGCGCCGCTTGGGACGCTTCGGGCGTTCGATCTCGTTGACCTGCTCACCGCGCTCGACGAGCCAACGGGTCAAGCCTCGACCCCAGCTCCCGCACCCTTCGATCGACCACACCCGACGCTCACCGACCTCAACAACAGTGTTGAACAGCGTGGTGTAGCCGTCGGGATTGGTGGGCACCGTCAACGTCTGATGGATCCCGCCGTTGGCCAACACGAGTGCTGCGGTATGGGTGTGTTTGTGAGTGTCGACACCGATGACAACATCGACTCGTTCTGCGACAATGGACACTTGCATCACTTCCTTTCCGGGTTCTGATGTGCACGGTTCCGGTCGGTGCGCAAAGCGTGATCAACACTGTGATGAGACACACCCGTCGAATCCCAGGGTGGTCAAGCTCCTATCAAGACAACGCTTTCGTGCCGGCCGGGGCCGATGCCAGCTGCTCGACAAGTCCACAGAAAGACACGAAGTCAGAGTGTCTCAGAGTCAGAACAGCCAGCATCGACCCCGATCCAACCACGGCCACATCGACCGCACCAGCATCCTCACAGAGTGTCACGGTGCACCCAGGTAGGCGTGAAACACTCCACCGGGGTTTAGGGGACGACGTAGCCGAAGACGTCGACGATGAAGTGGGTGAAGCCGGAGTCGTTGTAGAGGGCCAACTTGCCACCCGCCCCGAGCTTCAGGTAGGCCAAGTTGGGGATCGGCACGCCCGGGCGGGGATTGAGGGTCGACGCGGTCGGCATCGTGCTACCAGCGGGCCACACCGTGATGAATGACGGGCTGGTCGAATCGACCGATGTCACGTTGACGATCGCCGCGGTTGCGTTGGCCGGTACCGGGCCGGCGCCCGCAACGT
>DATAJN010000528.1:0-1615 GCA_036262105.1 Ilumatobacteraceae bacterium | reverse complement strand
TTCCTCGGCATGACCGTGACCGACCGGAATGACGAGAAGGTGTTTCTCAGCGCCCGGCCCGCCGGGGAGCATCACGAGCTCCTTCTCGCGTACCACGAGAGCAAGCACACCGACCCCCAGCAGATGTCGTTCATGGTCGATTCGCTGGCCGACCTCCGCGACTTCTACGCCCGCATCGTCGATCGGAAATACGAGATCGACCACGTCAGCAACCACGGCAATGCGATCGGCTGCTACTTCCGTGACCCAGAGGGCAACCGCGTCGAGGTCTACTGGCACACGGGGATCGACTGGCCGCAGCCCCACAGCGACCGAATTGACTTGAGCTTGTCCGAGAGTGAGATCCGGCAAGTCCTCCGGGACATGGTCGTCTCAGCGGGAAGCCAGTAACTCATGGGCAAGACAAGACGAAAGGGGGCCCCTTGAAAGGGGCACTCTTGGCCGAGTTCGTCGGTTTCGCCGGACATCGATCGGATGTGATCGAGGGATACTTGGCGCGGCCGGTGTCTGACGCACCGGTCCCTGGAATGGTGTTGGTGCACCACGCTCCGGGTTTGGATCCTTGGTGCATGGAGGTCGTGCGACGGTTTGCCACCGAAGGCTACGCCTGCGTTGCACCTCACCTGTATCACCGCCGTGGACCAGGGCATTGGGCTGACGTCGCTGCGGCCGGACGGGCCGAAGGGCTTGCCAAGTCGATGCCGAATGAGCAGGTCATGGGCGACATCGCAGGTGCGGCCGCATACCTTTGCGCCCAGCCGGATTCCAATGGCAAGGTTGGCGTCATCGGCTTCTGCTCTGGCGGCCGCCAGGCCTTCATCGCCGCGTGCGACGTACCGACGCTCGACGCGGCAGTCGACTGCTGGGGCGGCAGTGTCCTGCCGCAGCCAGCCTCGGACGGAAGGCCGGCCAGTCGAGGCGTGATCGCACGAGCGGTCGACATGTCGATGCCGCTGCTCGGGATCTTCGGCAACGACGATCTCAACCCGGATCGCGAACAGGTGGACGAAATCGAGCGCGTCCTCAGCGAGCTCGGCAAGGACTACACGTTTCACCGCTACGACGGGGCGGGCCATGCCTTCTTCGTCACGGACAAGCCCGTCTACCGACTCGAGCAGGCGCTCGACGGCTGGCAGCAGGTTTTCCGGTTTCTCGACCGCACGCTCAAAGGAGCCGAGTGATGTGCACATGGCTGAGTCAGCAAGTGGAAGCGAGCGGAGCGGCTCGCGGGGTCCCCGACTGGATGCGCGTCACAGCCGTCAACGTCATGTACGACCACCCGGTCAGCGCACCCTATGACCACGCCTTACTGCTCGATTTCATCAATCCCTCGCAGGGTGTGGGTGCACGGGTGGGCATTGAACTGAGTGCTCGATCGGCTCGGGAACTGGTTCGAGCAATAGAAGTGGCCCTTGGCTCCCCAGAAGCCAAGGGTGACCTGGAACAGCAATCGACAACTGAGAAGAGGAGCGTTCATGAGTGCAAGTAACCACGTCCCGGGCTCGAATCGATCCGGCCGTCGGAGACGAGGTCCGACAGCGGTCGCCGTCGCGGCGGCCCTCGTCATGACTGCCTGTTCGAGCGACGGATCGTCGACCACAAGCAGCGGCGCGGC
>DATAJN010000527.1:0-1904 GCA_036262105.1 Ilumatobacteraceae bacterium | reverse complement strand
TCGGCGGTCTCGCCGTAGAGGGCACGCAGGGCGCCCCGGATGACGCCGATCGTCTCGTTGGCGTCGTCGGGGGTGGCGTTGCGGCCGGTGCCGATCGCCCAGATCGGCTCGTAGGCCACGACGAGCGCGCCGATCGCCGCGGATTGCAGCGCGCCCAGGGCCGCTCGCATCTGGCCGAGCACTTTCGACTCGGTCTCCCCCGCCTCGCGCTCTTCCAGTGTTTCGCCGACGCAAACGATCGGCGTCATGGCGTGACGCTGGATCGCGACGACCTTCTTGGCGACCATCTCGTCGGTCTCACCGAAGAGTTGACGGCGCTCGCTGTGACCGACGATGACGTACTGGACGTTCAGCTTGGCGAGGAAGAGCGGCGAGACCTCACCGGTGAACGCCCCCTTGTCGTCCCAATGGCAATGCTGAGCGCCGACCGCGAACAGAAGCTTGTCGGCGTCGATCACCGTCTGCACGCTGCGAATGTCGGTAAAGGGTGGATGGATGCTCACGTCGACGTGTTCGAGATCATCCTTGCCGACAAGATAGGCCAACTTCTGGACGCACTGGATTGCCTCGAAGTGGTTGAGGTTCATCTTCCAGTTGGCGGAGATCAGCGGCCTACGCATTGGGGGCACCACGCAGCGCCTCGAGACCGGGAAGATCGCCGTACTCCAGCAGCTCCAACGATGCGCCACCACCGGTCGAAACGTGATCGACGTCGTGATCGAGACCGAACTGAGCGAGCGCCGCGGCGCTGTCGCCACCACCGACCACTGTGAAGCCCTTGGTGTCGGCCATGGCCTGCGCCACAGTGCGCGTGCCCGCTGCGAATCGCTCATCCTCGAACATGCCCATCGGCCCGTTCCAGAAGATGGTGCGCGCCTCGATGATCACGTCACTGAACGCCGCCGCTGTGCCCGGCCCGATGTCGAGCCCTTTCGCGCCGTCGGGGAGGTGCACACCGAAAGTGGCCAAGTTGCCGGCGGAATCGAGACCGACAAGATCTTCCGGAAGGTGAATGGTCTTGCCTCCCGACGCCGAGTCTTCCAACAGGCGCCGACACGTGTCGACCTGGTCGGGCTCCCACAACGAGTCACCGATCGAACTACCACGCGCGGCGAGGAAGGTGAAGCACATCGCCCCACCGATCACCAAGGAGTCGACGACTTTCAACAACGCCTCGACCACCCCGAGCTTGTCGCTGATCTTGGCCCCGCCGAGCACCGCGACGAACGGATGCTTCGGGTTGTTGCGGAGCCCGAGCAGAACCTCGACTTCTCGTTGCATGAGCAGACCCATTGCCGATGGCAGCGTGCGAGGCGGGCCAACGATCGAGGCATGCGCTCGATGGCACGCCCCGAAGGCGTCGTCGACGTACGCATCGATGCCCTCGATCAACTTGGCGACGAACTGGGGGTCGTTGGCCTCTTCGCCCGGGTCGTATCTCAGGTTCTCCATGAGCTCGACACCCGGAGCGAGTTCCGCGAGGCGCGTTCTGACGGCATCCATCGAGTACTTCGGATTCGGTTTGCCTTTCGGGCGACCGAGGTGCGATGCACAAACGACTTCTGCGCCGCGCGTGGTGAGCCATTCGATCGTCGGCAAGGCAGAGCGGATGCGGAAGTCGTCGGTGATGACGCCGTCGTCCATGGGGACGTTGAAGTCGGTGCGAACCAACACCCGCTTCCCGCTGACCTCGCCGAGATCGGCGAGCGTGGGGATGCGGCTCACCGCTTCTTCTTCGGCAGCTTGGCGCCTGCGTACAGGGTTGTATCGATGAGGCGGTTGGAGTAGCCCCACTCGTTGTCGTACCAGCCGAGCACCTTGACCATCTTGCCCATGCTCATCGTGAGGCCGGCGTCGAAGATGCAGCTGTGCGGATCGGTGACGATGTCGCTCGACACGATCGG
>DATAJN010000526.1:0-2357 GCA_036262105.1 Ilumatobacteraceae bacterium | reverse complement strand
ATCGAGCACCGGGCCGATGTCGGTGCTCGCTGCCTCGGGACTCGGCCAGAAGTTGGCGCGGTAGTCGAGGTCGAAGACGACATGTGGCCGACGCCCGCGGATCGACAGCAGCTCCCAACAGGTCTGCCGTGCCGATCCTGTGGCTCACGGGTGCGTGGTTCTCCAAAGACCCGGCACGACAGACCTGTTGGGAGCTGCTGTCGATCCGCGGGCGCCGGCCACATGTCGTCTTCGACCTCGACTACCGCGCCAACTTCTGGCCGAGTCCCGAGGCAGCGAGCGCCGACATCGGCCCGGTGCTCGATCATGTCACAGTGGCCGTCGGTAACCGCGTCGAGTGCGAGGTCGCCGTCGGGTCATCCGATCCGCCCGAAGCCGCACGCCGTCTGCTCGCCCGCGGTGTGGAGCTGGCGATCGTCAAGATGGGTGGCAACGGTGTGATGGTGGCCACGGCGGCAGGTGCCACAGTGGTGCCTCCTCACTTCGTGAATGTTGTGTGCGGTCTCGGTGCCGGCGACGCCTTCGGCGGGATGCTCGTGCACGGTCTTCTGTCAGGTTGGGAACCCGTCCGCATCCTCGAGTACTGCAATGTGGCAGGTGCAATCGTGGCCGGAAGGTTGCTGTGCTCCGACGCCATGCCCACCCTCGTCGAGGTCGAAGAAGCGCTGGAGGATCGCCGTGTCGCTGGATGACGAGACGTACGCGGCGCTGACCGAAACTCGTGTCAGCGCGCCGCACAAGATCGCCGAAGCACTCGCCGGGCGCCGGCGCAGGTCGACGCTCACCCAAGACGGCATGTTGTTCATCGTGGCCGCCGACCACACGGCGCGGGGGATGGTCGGGCTGTACGACGATCCGCTGGCCATGGCCAATCGCCGCTCGATGCTCGACCGGTTGCTCACCGTGCTCGAACACCCGCGTGTCGACGGGGTGCTCGGCAGCGCCGAGATCATCGACGACCTGGCACTGCTGGGCAAGCTTCACGACAAGGTGGCGGTCGGTACGATGAACCGCGGCGGCCTCGCCGGAGCGAGTTGGACGATCGACGACCGGTTCACCGCGTTCGACGCTGCTCATCTGCGTGCCGCCAACCTCGATGCGGGAAAGCTGCTGCTGCGCATCGACTACCAAGATGCCGGCACGGTGCCCACTCTGGCCGGCGCAGCGCAAGCCGTGCAGGAGCTCAACGACGCGCACATGATGGCGATGGTCGAGCCGATCCCGTACACCAAGGACGCCAAGGGCGACGCGGTGTGGGACAACGATCCGCTGGCTCTTGTCAAAGCCGTGGGCATCAGCGCCGCGCTCGGTGGCTCGAGCGCGTACACGTGGCTGAAGATCCAAGCGACGGCCGACATCGCTACCGTTGCCCAAGTCACCACGCAGCCACTGCTGCTGCTCGGTGGAGCCCCCGGACCTGACCCGGAAGCCACGTTTGCCCTCTGGGAGGCAGCGCTACATCAACCCACCGTGCGTGGTCTGGTGATCGGTCGCTCGTTGTTGTACCCGGCCTCCGGCGACGTTGGCGCGACCGTCGGGCGTGCTGCAGACTTGGTGCAGCAGGCAGCAAAGGACAGGCAATGAGCTCATCACTTCATCGACCCGCCGGCTCGTTGGCCGTCGGCGACCTTCCCGTCTCGCTCACCCCTGCGCAAGCGGGGTGGGTCTACGCGGGCTTGATGGTCGTTTTGTTGGCCCCAGGAGTAGAGCGCTCTATCGATCTCGGCGACAGCGAGGCCGTCGTGCTGCCGCTGTCGGCAACCGACGTTGCGGTGAGCATCGACGGTGAGCAGTTCGAGCTCGAGGGACGGGTCTCCGTCTTCGATCGTGTCACCGACTTCGCCTACGCGCCGCGTGGCGCCAACGTCCAACTCACCGTACCGGCCGGCGGCGACGTGGCGATCGCTACATCGACCTGCGACCGGCGGCTCATTGCCCGTTACGGCTCGGCCGACGATGTGGCTGTCGAACTGCGTGGCGCCGGTCCGGCGACGCGACAGGTCAACAACTTCCTCAGCCCAGAAGCATGGCCACACGCCGACAAGCTGATGTGCGTCGAGCTGATCACCCCGGACGGCAACTGGTCGAGCTACCCACCGCATCGCCACGACGACTCACCCGAGTGCCCAGTCAACAACGAGGAGATCTACTACTTCCGCATCGGCACGGCAGGCACCAGCGAGTACTCGACAGAAGGCTTCGGCATGCATCGCACCTACACGCCCGACGGATCGATCGACGTCAACGTCGTCGTGCACGATGGCGATGTCTTCTGCGTGCCGCGTGGCTATCACGGGCCGTGCATTGCCGCGCCCGGTTACCCGATGTACTACCTCAACGTGCTCGCCGGCCCGGGA
>DATAJN010000525.1:0-3448 GCA_036262105.1 Ilumatobacteraceae bacterium | reverse complement strand
CACACCGATCGACGTCGGCCAACTCCGGAAGGCGCACGAACGTCGCAGACCCGGCGTAGCGCGGCATGGTGGTGGCGGCGACGGGTTGGATCGGGGCAGGCAGATCGGTCACACTCAGAGACTGTATGGCGTTGGACCGATCCCTTCCCGATCGCGCCGAGGTGGTGATCATCGGCGGTGGCGTGATGGGCACCAGCGCCGCGTTCCATCTCGCCGAGGCCGGCGTGACCGATGTGTTGCTGCTCGAGGCCGACCAGTTGTCGTGTGGATCGACATCGAAGTCTGCCGGTGGGGTGCGGTTGCAGTTCTCCGATGAGATCAACATCGCCCTCGCGCTGCGCTCGATGGATGCGTTCGAACGGTTTGCCGAACGGCCGGGTGCCGACATCGGCCTCCGGCAGGTGGGATACCTGTTCCTCCTCACCGATCCGAACGACGTCGTCCTGTTCGAACAGAACACCGCCTTGCAGAACTCGATGGGCGTTCCCAGCCGGATGCTGTCCGCAGCGGAAGCGGGACGGTTGTCCACGTTGGCGAACGTCGATGATGTCCTGGCGGCCTCGGTCTGCATGCGTGACGGCCATGCAACGCCCGATGCCGTCGTGCTTGGCTACGCGGCCGCAGCGCGGGCGCTCGGCGTGGAGATCGTCAATCGATGCCCGGTGATCGGGATCGACGTCGACGGCGGCGAGATCACGGGCGTGCGAACTGCGACCGGCACCGTGTCGACGTCAACCGTCATCTGCGTCGCCGGGGCATGGTCACCGGGAATTGCCGCAATGGTGGGCGTCGACCTGCCGGTGCAGCCGGTGGCGAGACCGATCTGGTTCACCGAGCCGATGCCGAACCGGCCCGAGAACCTCCCGATGACGATCGACTTCGCTACGGGGTTCTACTTCCACTCCGAGGGTCCCGGCCTGTTGTTCGGCATGGCCGACACCAACCAGCCTCCTGGCTTCGATGCTCCCATGCGCCCCGACTGGTTGGAGGTGGTCAGTGACGTCGTCGCTCATCGAGCACCGGCACTGCTCGAGGTCGGGATCGCCGGGGGATGGCACGGGTACTACGAGACGACGCCCGACCACAACGCCTTGATCGGCGAGTCTGCGACGGTGTCGCGGTTCATCTACGCGACGGGCTTCTCCGGGCACGGCTTCCTGCTTGGGCCCGCCGTCGGCGAGGTGCTGCGCGACCTCATCCTTGGCCATACCCCGCCGGTCGACGTCAGCGGGTTCGATGTCGAACGGTTCGCCGGCGAGACGCGACCCGAGCGCAACATCGTCTGAGGGAGGCCCGCCCACCCGTCTCCATGGGCGCGACTCCTGAAGGCGGGCTTCCGCTGTCGCGCCCGGACGGGCTTGATGGGCGCGATTTCAGACTGGCTGCTTCTGCTCGAGCGCCCATGCAATCAGGGCCAGGAGGCGACGGGGGCGCCGAGCACGTCTGGATCGACCGTGACGCCTAGGCCCGGCGCGAGGGGGGCCCGGCCGCGGCCGTCGTGCGAGTGGGGCTCGTATCCGGCGACGTGATTGTCGGTCCAATCGTTCATGAACGACACGGCGAACAAGGCATGCGGTGGAGTGCTGGCTCCAAGGTGGCTGACCGCAGCGGAGGTGAGGTCGCCGCCCCAGCTGTCTTCGATTGTCAGCCGGATTCCGAGCTCGACGGCCACGTCACGAACCAACTTGGCCTTGGTGAGACCACCGACGCGGTTGAGCTTGAGGTTGATCGCCTCCATCCCGCCGGCCTGAGCGGCCTCGACCAAAGCGCCGACGTCGGTGATCACCTCGTCGAGTACGAACGGCAGCGTCGTATTGCGGCGCACGAGGAGACATTCGGCGAGCGTCGGGCACGGTTGTTCGAGGTAGAGCCGCTCAGCACCGTCCATGATTCGTGCGGCGACCACGGCGTCTTGTCGTCGCCAACCGCCGTTGGCATCCGCCAGGATGAGGTCGTCGTCTGCGGTCGCTTCGACCACGGCCAGGCTGGCACGAGCATCAGCCCGCGGGTCGTTGCCGACCTTCAGCTGGAAGTGGTGGATGCCATGACTGCGTTGCTCGAGCGTGAAGGCGACCATCGATTCGGCATCGCCCAGCGGCACTGCTTTGTAGAGGGGCATGTCGTCGGCGAGCCGGCCACCGATGAGATCAACCACCGGACGTCCAACCGCCTTGCCATAGATGTCCCAGCAGGCCACGTCGAGGGGACTCTTGGCATAGTTGTGGCCCATCAACGCCTCGGCCATACGCCGGTTGACCTCGGCGAGATTGGTCGGGTCGGCTCCGATCAGCGCCGGCGCCAACTCATGCAGCGCCGGAACCGCGCCGCGGGCATGGGCAGGAAGGTACGTCGAGCCGAGCGGGCACGTCTCGGCCCACCCGTCGAAACCCTCGTCGGTGTTGATCCGCACGACGGTGCTCGTGAGCGTGCGGACGACTCGGCCGCCCGACATCACATACGTGCCGTAGCGGTAACCGAGCTCGTAGGTGAAGGCCTCGATCGACGTGATGCGCATGGTCTCGCACCGTACCGCGCCGATGTCAGGCCGGGTCGGTCCCGAGTCCGAAACCGCAGCGAGAACGGTCGTGTGGAGTCTTTCGCGGCACCCGGGTAGGCGCCAAACACTCCACACCGGTCGTGTGGAGTCTTTCGAGGCACCCGGGTAGGCGCCAAACACTCCACACCGATCCTGTGGAGTGTTTCGAGGCACCCGGGTAGGGTTGACGCCAAACACTCCACACCGATCTCCACAGGGTTGAACTCAGGGTCGGGTGAACTCGTCGATGAGTTTGGCCACCAACTCGGGCGCCTCGATGGGGGTGAGGTGGCGCAAGCCGGGAAGGATCGTCGAGCGGCCTCGTCGTAACGCTGTGGCGAGAGCGGCGGCCATGGCCGGCGTCGAGCGCTGATCGTCGCTGCCTGTCGCGACGAGAGTCGGCACGGTGATTTCGGAGACGTGTGGAGAGAGATCGGTGTCGGCCGTAGCGAACACCTCGTAGGCGTCTGCGTACGACCGCTCGTCGTTGTCGACCAGACACTCCCGCACAGCGCCAACCGAATCCGGATGCGCGGACACGAAGGCCGGAGTGAACCATCGTTGCAGTGCGGGCTCGACGGTCGCCGCGAACAGCCCGGCCCGTACTTCGCCAACGCGCTCGATGATGGCCTGCCGCTCGGCGTCACTTCGCTCGTGGACAGCGTTCAAGAGCACCATCTTGCGAATCCGACCGGCGTTGGGTGAGAGAGCGAATCCCTCGGCGACGAGTGCACCCATGGAGAACCCGACGAGATCGATGTCGCTGTCCAGTGCCTCGACGATGGCGTCGAGCTGGTCGACGAACACGCCGAGCGTGTACGGCCCTGCCGGCTTGCGGGCATGGCCGTGACCGATCATGTCGTAGGCGATCGTTCGGCGGTCAGAGAGCGCCGCCATCACCGGCAGCCACAT
>DATAJN010000524.1:0-7916 GCA_036262105.1 Ilumatobacteraceae bacterium | reverse complement strand
AAACTCGTCGGCGACGCCGTCGAGCCCGAGCCGTCTCAACTCCACTGAGTCGCCGCCGACCGCGATCACCAGCGCGCACCCGGCCGCGAGCAGCACATCAGCGACTCGTCGGGCCATGGCCACGCCTTGAATCCGAAGTGTTGCCTTGTCGACTCCCATGCGCCTGCTGGCGCCGCCGCAGAGCACCGCACCGAGCGGAGCAGTCATCACTCGCCGGCAGGAACGCC
Source organism: Ilumatobacteraceae bacterium (assembly GCA_036262105.1). Taxonomy (GTDB): domain Bacteria; phylum Actinomycetota; class Acidimicrobiia; order Acidimicrobiales; family Ilumatobacteraceae; genus JAENVT01. Next base: position 7,689 of record DATAJN010000524.1, on the reverse strand, counting down.
GCTGGGATCGAGTTGCTGCATGAAGACGGCAATCCGCTCCGCCTCATCGGCTTCGCCGATCGATGCGGCCATCTGCTGCAGGCCGCGCAGGCAACGAAGGAAGCCGCGATTGGTCTGGTCGACCCATCGCACGTAACCCGAACCTCGCCAGCCGTTGGCCCTCAGCGCATCGAGGCCGCGGTGGTAACCGACCCGGTAGGCGGCATAGCGCTCGATCTCGTCGCGCCCGAGGCTTCCGAGCGCTGCCCAGGAATTCAGCGATCGCGGGTTCCCGGCAACAACCTTGGCCACTCGGGCGCGTCGATCGTCGAGCGGCACGGCGAGAGCCTGGCGAAGCAGATCGTCGACCACAGGGCTCTCGGCCGGCAGCACCGTTCGCGGCGGGCCCGATGGATGCATCGAAATCGAATGCTCACTCACAGGACCACACTACGCATAGGGTGCGTTCATGTTCTCTATGACGCTGGACTCAGCCAAGGACATCGGGATCGCCGTAGCAGTGTTCCTGGTTGTGATCATGGTCCTGATGTTCCTGCTGATGAAGAAAGTCACCGGCAAGCTGATCAGTGTGATCATCGTGGGCGGACTGGCACTCGGGGTGTGGACCCAGCGGTCGTCCCTCGAGAACTGCGCCAGCAAGGTCAAAGCCCGCGCCGCGCTCGGCGACAACACCAACGTCACCTGTACGTTCATGGGGTCCGATATCAAGGTTTCCCCGTGACCGGCGCACCATGACCGCCGTCACGCCGACCAAGGCGGCCCGACCATTCGCAACAGCGGGTCGATCACCGCGGATCTGAACAACGCGGGGTGGCTGAGCGGCGCATCGTGGCGACAGTTGGTCAGCTCGACCACCGGACAGCCGAGCACATCGGCGGCATGCTTCATCCCCCGGTTGTGATGGTCCGCGCCGAGCGTTCCGAACGCAACCACCACCGGAGCCTTGATGTTGGCCGGCTTCCAAGGTCTGTGGCGGCGCAGGTCGGCCAGCTCCTCCACCATCGCCACTCCCTCGGCGCGGCGGCCTTGTTTGGTGCGTTCGGGCAGCGCCTCCCAGCGATGATCGCCGAGCATGCGGCGGAGGAACCGCTCGGCCGCGTCTTGCGGGTTGCCGGATTCGGCCACCGCGATCGAACCGGCAGTGGTGCCCGGCCACCAGGGTTCCCACGACAGCGGCGTTTCGTAGACCGCCACGCCGGCGACGAGTTCGGGATGATGGTCGGCGGTAGCCAGAGCAACGTTGCCGCCGTAGCTGTGGCCGACGAGCGCCGCCTTGCGACCGGCGAGCAACCCGACGAGATCCTCGACCTGGGCACCCATCGTGAAGGGTCCCGGATGAGGGAACGATCGGCCGTAGCCGCGACGGTCGTACCGCAACACGCGGAACTCGTCATCCAGTTGACGGCTGAGCTTCAACATCCCGGCGGATCGATCCATCGATCCATGGATGACGACGACGAGCGGATGCGCCGCGTCGCCGGCCTCCTCGGCCCACAGACCAGTCACGTGACGCGGACAATTCTCAGCACGTCGGTTGCTGCTCCGCTCGGACGGTCGGGCGCGCCGGCCAACACGAGCACAACCTGGCCGGCGGCGATCAAGCCATTGTGAGTGGCTGTCTCGACGGCGAACCACACCAATTCGTCCGTTGTCGAGTACGTGCCGATGTTCAATGGACGGATACCCCACGACAGGGCGAGGGCGCGAAGCGTTGCCGGGTCGGGTGACAATCCGATCAATCGTGCGGTCGGACGGAACCTGGCCATCGCCAGGGCCGTGCGCCCGGAGCGCGTGCAGCACAAGATGGCCTCGGCTCCGGCGTCGGCGGCCGCCAGACCAGCGGCATGAGTGATGGCGGTCGTGATGCGGTCGGGCGCGGTGCGGTCACCGACCGGGTTCGGCGGCACGACGCGCGCGGCCCACTGCGCGTAGTTCGCCTCCAGCTCGGCCCGCTCTGCCACGCGGGCCATGGTCTTCACGACGTTCACCGGATCGATACCAATGGCCGTCTCCCCGGACAACATCAGCGCGTCGGTGCCGTCGAAGACCGCGTTGGCGACGTCGCTGACCTCGGCACGGGTCGGCGACGGTGCCGTGATCATGCTCTCCATCATCTGTGTCGCCGTGATCACCGGCACGCCTGCATCGACGCACGCCCGGACAATTCGCTTCTGCATGTGCGGAACGTCTTCGAGCGGGCATTCGATGCCGAGGTCGCCACGGGCGACCATCACTGCATCGGACGCGGCGACGATCTGGTCGAGATGTTGGATCGCGGAGAGCGTCTCGATCTTGGCCACCAACCGGGTCGGGTGCGGAGCTATCGCCCGACGAACCGCAGCGAGATCGCCGCTCTCGCGAACGAAGGAGACCGCGAGAAAATCGGCACCGGCTGCCGCCATCGCCGCGGCAAGCACCAGATCTTCATCCGTTGGCGTGGCGATGCGAAGGCGATCCGAAGGGAGATAGACACCGGGCCGACCCTGAACGTGACCCCCACTGCGCACCCGGCATTCGGCCCCGCGGCTGGTGACCTCCTCCACCTCGAGCGTGATGGCTCCGTCGCCGATCACGATGCGGTCGAACTCGTGCAGATCGTGCAACAACGTCTCGTAGTCCACTCCGATCACGGCGGCGGAGCTGTGTTCGATGCCGGTGACGACGGTAACCGTCGACCCAGCGGCCAAGTCCACACCGCTGCCTGCAAATGGCGCAGCACGAATCTTCGGCCCGGGGAGGTCGGCGAGAACGGCAACGACCGACCCGGTGCGCTCGGCGGCGTCACGCACAGCGTGGAGCCGGCCGACGTGATCCGCAAGTGGGCCGTGACTGAGGTTGAGACGCACTACATCGACGCCAGCGATCAGCATCTCATCGAGCACGCTTGGGCGATCGGTGGACGGGCCCAATGTGGCCACGATCTTCGTTCGGGAGTTCATCTCTGATTATCTAGTGACCCATGGAGTTGTTGTTGGTCCGGCACGCGCTGCCCCTTCGCCGCGAGACGGTGGAAGGTCCGGCCGACCCGGAGCTCTCGCCCGACGGTCGCGCCCAAGCCGAGCACCTGGCAACGTACCTGTCGTCGGAGCATCTCGATGCAATCTACGCGAGTCCACTGCGGCGGGCGTACCAGACAGCCGCGGTCATTGCCGTCGCCCAGACCATCACCGTGCGCGTCTGCGACCAGCTCGCCGAGTACGACCGGTTGTCCGGCGACTACATCCCGGTTGAGGAGTTGAAGGCCGAGAACGATTCCAGATACCGCTCCGTGATCAACGGTCAGTGGGATACCGAGCAGGAGACGGCTGCCGAGTTCCGAGCCCGCGTGGTGAACGCCATCGAAGGTTTGATCGATGATCATTCCGGTGAGCGCATCGCCGTGGTGTGTCACGGTGGTGTGATCAACAGCTACCTCTGCCACGTGCTCGGGCTCACCCATCCCCGCGGCTTCTTCTACCCCAACTACACGAGCATCAACCGGGTGGCCGCGGCGCGTGGTGGCATCCGCTCGATCGTCACCATCAATGAGACCTCTCACCTGCGCGGTACGGGCTTGCCGATGGGGTTGTTCCAGGGAGCGTCCTGATGCAACTCGACGATCTGATCGCTTTCCTGGCCGCCTCGCCCTCCCCCTGGCACGTCGTCACCACGGCCGCGGACCGCCTCAAGGCATCCGGGTTCGAGGCGGTCGACCTCACGCAGGCCTGGACCGAAGCACCGGATCAGGGATTCGTTGTTCGGGGTGCGGCCCTGGTTGCGTGGCGTCGTGGCTCGGCGGCCGATCACACGTCCCCGCTACGAGTCGTCGGCGCTCACACCGACTCCCCCGGGCTGCGGATCAAGCCTCGGCCCGACACCGGTGCAGTCGGTTGGAAGCAGCTCGGAGTCGAGGTGTACGGCGGGGCGTTGATCAACTCGTGGCTCGATCGGGATCTCGGAATCGCCGGCCGGCTGGAGCTGACGGACGGCACGGCAATCAACGTTCGAGTCGACGAAGCCATCTGTCGAGTTCCGCAGTTGGCGATCCACCTCGATCGCGACGTCAACGAGCGTGGACTGATCCTCGACAAACAGCAACACCTCATTCCGGTGTGGGGTTCCGGATCACCTCGTGCAGGGGAGTTCGCCCAGTGGCTCGCCGACCGTGTCGGAGTGGCCGCCGCGGCGATTGCGGCGTGGGAGCTGTGCCTGTTCGACCGCACGCAGCCCGAGGTTCTCGGAGCCGACCGCTCGTTGCTCGCCGCGGGTCGCCTCGACAACCAAGTCTCCTGCTGGGCTGCCGTCGAGGCAATGGCGGCGAGCACCAACCCGCAGAGATCGACGGCAGTCATCGCCCTGTTCGATCACGAGGAGGTCGGGTCGGAGAGCGCCACGGGTGCCGCCGGGCCACTCCTCGAGCATGTCCTCGAACGGTTGGGGCAGGCCAGTGGCGGGTCACGTCCCGATTTCCTCGCCCAGTTGGCCTCGAGCACCTGCGTGTCGGCCGACAACGCCCACGCCGTTCACCCCAACTACCGCGAACGACACGAGCCCGAGCACCAGCCGATCGTCAACTGTGGGCCGGCGATCAAGCTCAACAGCAACCAGCGCTACGCCACATCGGCGCGTTCGGCGGCAATGCTGCAGCGCGTCTTCGAGGAGGCGGGCGTGCCGTCGCAGGTGTTCGTCAGCCGCAACAACATGCCATGCGGCACGACGATCGGCCCGATCACGGCCACCCGATTGGGCATCGAAACCGTCGATGTCGGTGTACCGCAACTGTCGATGCATTCAGCGCGAGAGCTTTGCGGCGTCGAAGACCCGATTTGGCTGGCCAAGGGTCTGCGCCACTTCTTCGACCGGTAGAGACGCCGCCTCAGCCGACGCGGGCTTGGGCGATGTCGAACAGGCGCTGCAGTTCGCCATGCAACTCGATGGTGACCTGCCGTGCTGCATCGCGTTGCGCCTTCGAGCTTCCGGTGACGCTGGTCGTGAGCAGTGGCATGCCGATCACAACGTGAACCTTGTGCGGGCTGATGAACTTTGCGCCCTTCGGCATTGCCCGTTCGGAGCCGCCGATCCCGACGGGCAAGATCGGTACACCGGCCTTGACAGCCACGAAGGCGGCGCCATCGAACAAGGGCTGCACGATCGGCCCGCTCTTGCGCTCGCCCTCGGGAAAGAGCACGAGCGGTTCGCCTTGTTCGAGCACAGCGATGCACCGTTTCAACGCTTCACGATCGGCGGTTCCGCGAGAGACCGGGAAGCCGCCGAGTGCCGTCAGCAGACGCCCGAACGCGTTGTTCTTCCAGTACTTGTCGGCGCCCATGAACCGCATGCGCCGCCGGGTGACACCCGAGGCAATCGGTGTATCGAGAATGCTGCGATGGGTGGGAGCGAGCAGGAACGCTCCAGTCGCCGGAACGTTCTCACGACCTTCCACGGTCATTCGGCACCAGGTGCGACAGAACGTCGTGACGATGAAGCGCACGATCTTGTAGGCAATACGGTCGAGGATCTTGTTGCCCGTGAGCCTCGTCGAGATCTTGGTCATTGCCGCTCCAGCAGTCGTTCGATTCGCTCGAGCACCTGGTCGATGCTGAGCCCGGTGGTATCTACCACGACCGAGCCATCAGCCTCGACCAGTGGACCATGCGACCGGGAGCTGTCGCGCCGGTCGCGCTGGGCTATCGCCGCCTCGATCTCGTCGACGTGGCCGCCAGTCTCCGCAGCGCGGCGCTCGGCTCGAACCCGCGGCGAGGCCGTGAGATGCAACTTGAGCTCGGCGTTCGGAAACACGACGGAACCGATGTCGCGACCTTCGAGCACACCTCCACCGCGTTCGGTTGCCCACCGTCGTTGGCGGTTCACCAACTCGGTGCGCACACGACTGTTTGCAGCAACCGAGCTGACGGCCGTGGTCACCTCGGGACTGCGGATGTCGGCCGTGGCTTCGAAACCGTCGACGAAGACACCGCTGTCGCCTACTTCGAGCGCGACATGTTCGGCGAGTTCAGCGACTCGGTCGACATCTGCGGGGTCGATGCCGCGGCGCATGGCGGCCAGCGTGACGGCGCGATACATAGCCCCGGTATCGAGGTACTCCAACCCCAGGCGCGCAGCCAATGCCCGCGCCACGGTGCTCTTGCCGGCACCTGCCGGACCATCGATGGCAATGACCCGCACCTACCAGCTCGTCCCCTGTGGCAAACCCTCGCTGTAACCGGCGGCACTCTGCACTCCGACGACCGCACGGTCATGGAACTCGGCGATCGTCGCCGCGCCCGCGTACGTGCACGCCGATCGGACTCCTGCGACGATCTCGTCGATGATGTCTTCGACACCCGGTCGATCGGGGTCGAGGTACATCCGCGACGTGCTGATCCCCTCCTCGAAGAGCTCTTTGCGAGCCCGCTCGAACGCCGTTTCCGTGCGGTTGCGGCTCTTGACGGCACGGTTGCTGGCCATGCCGAAGCTTTCCTTGTAGAGCCGGCCATCGGGATCGCGCAAGGTATCGGCGGCCGACTCGTACGTGCCGGCGAGCCACGACCCGAACATCACGTTGGCCGCTCCCGCCGCCAGGGCGAGGGCCACGTCGCGCGGATAGCGCACACCGCCGTCGGCCCAGATGTGATTACCGCTCTTCGCAGCTTCGTCGGCGCATTCCATGACCGCGCTGAACTGCGGGCGGCCAACTCCCGTCATCATGCGGGTGGTGCACATCGCACCCGGACCGACCCCGACCTTCACCACGTCTGCGCCGGCTTTGATGAGGTCGCGTGTGCCTGCGGCGGTGACCACGTTGCCGGCAACGATCGAGGCATCCGGGGCGACGACGCGCACCTCCTCGATAGCCCGCAAGGTTCGCGTTTGATGACCGTGGGCCGTGTCGATCACCAGCACGTCGGCGCCCATGGCAATCAATGACTTCGCCTTGGTGGCGGGATCGCCGTTGATGCCGACTGCGGCGGCGATGCGGAGGCGACCATCGGCGTCGACAGCCGGCTTGTAGATCGTCGAGCGAAGCGCGCCCTTCCGAGTGATGCAGCCGATCAGGCGACCGTGCTGATCGACGACGGGTGCCACCGACAGTCTTTGACCGGAGAGGCGGTCGTAGATCTCGTCGGGTGAGGTGCCGTCCTCGATCACCATCAGGTCGCTGCTCATCACGTTCTTCAGTTGACTGAAGCGGTCGAAGCCAACGGCGTCGTGCTCGGTGAAGATGCCGGCCGGTGTGCCGTCGTCGCCGACCACCACGAGTGCTCCGTGCGCACGCTTGTGGATGAGGCCGAGAGCGTCGCCAACCGTGTGCGTCGGGCTGAGTGTGATCGGGGTGTCGTACACGATGTGGCGCGACTTGACGTACCCGATGACCCCTTCAACGACATCGAGAGGGATGTCTTGCGGCAGGACGGTGAGGCCACCTCGGCGCGCCACGGTCTCGGCCATGCGTCGTCCGGCCACCGCGGTCATGTTGCTGACAACCACTGGAATCGTCGTGCCGAGGCCATCGGGGGTGCTGAGGTCGACCGTGAAGCGGGACGGCACCGACGAGAGGCTCGGCACCATGAAGACGTCGCTGTAGGTCAGGTCGTACGGCGGGCTTTCGTTCAGCAGGCGCATGGCTACTCCAGGTTGACAGATGGCCACGACGGACCGCTCAAGGCTACGGCTTCCGTAGGCCAACTGTGACGACGGAGACCGATACGG
>DATAJN010000523.1:0-2046 GCA_036262105.1 Ilumatobacteraceae bacterium | reverse complement strand
ACTGCCGAGGGTGAAGGTGACAGGACTGCCGGACGGAGCACCGACGAGTGTCGCACCAACCGCGAGGTTGTCGTCGGAGACCCCGCTTGCGGGCACTAGGTCGAGGGTGATGCTGGTCGGTGCCGTTGCCGGCGGAACCGTGGCTCCTACTGCGACTCCCGGTGTGTAGCCGTCGCCGCGGTTGTTGTCGAGCCCGACCAGACCGACGCCGTTCGCCGCCTGCACGATGTAACGAACGTCGGCGACGGACTGTCCGATCGGCAGAGTGAAGGTCCCCGTCCACAGCGTCGAGTCGACCGGATTCTGGACGAGGTCGACCGACTGCCACGCGCCGTGGAGGGGGCCGGCGTCGGCCGTGTATGTGACCCAAGCCTTCTGGATCCCGGCTGATGGGTCGCCCGTGATGTGGGCGCTGACCGTCACGGCGATGCCGCCGGGGACGGTGTCGGTGACGCCGGAGATCGATGGCGGCGCGGCGAGTGCCGGTGTGTTGGCGCCGTAGGTGCTGGTGTTGGCGCTGTAGAAGAGTTGCAAGCCGAGTTGCGAGTATGAGCGCTCCGTGTCGGTGGCGATGTTGCTCGGATCGGATCGGTACTGGGCCGGCGTGGTGATCAACCGGGTACGCCCGTCGGTGCCGTTGCCGTCGAGCGCACCGAAGTAGTTCACCGAGGCGAGTCGCTGGGGGAAGAACACGGGTGACACGAAGTTGCTGTGCACACCGTTCTGTTCGGTGGTCGGCGCGCCGGTCAATGGCGTCACACCGGCCGTATCGCTGTAGGTGCCGCTGACGAAACCGACGCCGCGCAACACCTCGCCGCTGGTGCTGGTCACGTCGTCGATCTTCTTGGGCAATGCGGGCAAGCCGGGCTCCGACTGGACTCCGTTTGGTCCGGTCAACCAATGGAACGACGCGCCTGTCGGGTTGCCGTTGGTGTCGAGCACGGGCTTCGCCGGCGGCGACGTGAGCTGTGGCGACACGCTGAATGGCGCAATCTTCAGGCCGAGTTGCGAACCGGGTGTTCCCGTGGCGACGGGTGTCGGCGTGATTCCCGCGCCGTTCGTGGGAACGGGGGTGCGACCCGAGGGGAGGTCGAGCGCCGTCATCGGTAGGCCATAGAGGGTGGCTTCGAGCAACGCCTTCTGGTCGATGCCGGTGAGGCTGGAAACGCCGGCAAGGTAGGCCTGCTTGGCGCTGACCAGTGCCGGACCGATGGCGACGGGGCCCGATCCGCTGCGCAACTGGGTTGCCAGCAGCGTGTACAGCTTGGCGCTGTACGCCACGAAGTCGGTGTCGGCGTATTGGTAGCCGGTGCCGCCGATGAATGTGGCGTGCTGCTTGGCCATCTCTTCTGCCCAGTCGAGGCCAAGGGTCACTCCGGGCTGACCGTCCGCGTCGACGAGGTTGTAGCCGGCATGACATCCGGCGCTGATGACCAACGAGTTCTTCAGTACGTCCGGGTGGGCGTCGAGGTCGGTGGTGGCGACGGTGGTCTTGTAGTCGGCCGCCAATGCGTTGTTGGCACTGAAGTGACCGGCAAGGAACACGAGGTCATGATGTGAGCCGAAAAGAGCAGTTGACAGGTCAGTCGCGGTCCACGACTTGTTGCGGCTCGGCAAGCCCACGGTGGTATCGGTGGTGGGGACGCCTTGGTCCGTGATCAGTGTGTCGGCGCGCAGCGTGGAACCAAGACCCGCTGCGAAGTCGCCCTGCACGCTGTCGGCCGCGCTCGTGAGGAAGTCGTAGCCGGTGACGAGCGATGAGGTCGGTGCTGGCAACACGCCGTTGGTGAGGTCGAGGAACGCGTTGACCGAACCCTGGATCTCGTCGGGGGTCTCGACGAGGCGGCCGACAGCGACGTCCGGGACTGGAATGGTTGCGCCCTTCAGGCTCAGGTCGTCGACCGCTCCGTAGGCGTCCTGGCCGAGCACGTAGTTGCGGCGCAAGCTTGCCTCTGATGCGCTGGACGCGAGCGTCGGCGGGACGTAGTCGGACTCGGGACCGATCCCAGCCGCGTCGGGATAGCGGAAGAACGGGATGACGGAGTC
>DATAJN010000522.1:0-4698 GCA_036262105.1 Ilumatobacteraceae bacterium | reverse complement strand
GCAACACCTTCTCCTGCTCGATCACGAAGTTGTCGACGTTCGGGCCGATTGAGGCCAACTGCTGCGTCGGCGACAGCCCGTCGGTGGAGTTACCGGCGACTCCAGCGGCCACCTGATCCTTCAGGGCCGAGATGCGCACCTGGAAGAACTCGTCGAGATTCGACGAGCTGATGGCCACGAACTTGATCCGTTCGAGCAAGGGAATGCCCGGCTCGTAGGCCAGGGCGAGCACGCGGCGATTGAAGTCGAGCCAGCTCAGTTCCCGATTGAGCAGGCGCCCGGACATCCGTACCTCCGTTCAGTCGCTTTCTGGAATACCGAGATCCCATTCCAGGGAGATTCGCTCGCGCTCGGCGTCGCGAACGATGCGCTCGCGATTGCGCCGGAACTGCGGATCATCGCGAGGAAGGAGCACGAGACGTGCCATGACGCGGGTACGGAACTCCTCGAGCACCGTTCGGTCGCCGTAGTCGCTGTACAACTCCCAGTGTGGCGACACCGGGCCGAGGTACACGATGCGCACGTGAGCTCTCGGCGGCTCGTTGACGATGTCGGTCATTGGGTTTCCTCCTGCGCCAATTCGGCTGCTGGAGTGTATCGGCAGGGGTGCCTGGCCATGGCGCCTGGAAATGGCGACGTGTCGTGGTATAAAATTGGCGCTGAACGGGAACCAAACCACTTCGCCAGGCGTCTATACGTAGCAAGCGAAGTGTTGCGGCCACCGGAGCCACCCTCTGGGGCTTTGTCGGGCGCACCACCAGACTGCGAAGCGTCGCGGTCGACGAAGGAGACACGATGCACCGATTCGAGAATCCAACCGAAATCGACACCGTCACAGCGTGGATGGCCGATGGGAACTGCCGGAACTATCCGCCGGCAGTGTTCTTCCCCAGCGACGGCGTCGGAGTCGACCGGGCTCGCAAGATCTGCATCGACTGCCCAGTTGCCGCGCAGTGCCTCGAGTACGCGCTTGAAGAGCGGATCGAGCACGGCGTGTGGGGCGGGTGCAGCGAGCGTGAGCGCCGCCGCATCTTGAAGCGCCGCCGAATCACCAGCAACTGAGACCGGCTAACGCGAAACGACGCCGGGGCGCGTAGCCACCGGCGTCGAACGTAGCGTTGGAGCTGGGATCAGCTCTTGGCGTCGTCGGCTGCCTTGTCGGCAGCCTTTGCCTCGCTGGCCTTCTGCCCCTCGGCAAGCCCGTCTTTGAACTCCTTCTGGGCCTTGCCGAGGTTCTTGGCGAGCTTCGGCAGTTGAGCGCCACCGAACAGCACGAGGACGACCACGAGGACGATGATGACCTCGGTGGGAGAATCGAAGAAACCTGCGAACATGCGATCACGCTACCACCGCCCGGCGTGAGCGGCAGTGCGGGTCAGGCAGATGTGCGCCGGCCGGCTTGGGCGCGTTGGCGGCGAAGGCGACGGCGTTCGCGTTCGGACAGCCCGCCCCAGATGCCGAACTTCTCGCCATTCACCAGTGCGTACTCCAGACAGTCGAGTCGCACCACGCAACCCCTGCACACTTCCTTCGCTTCGCGAGTTGACGCGCCGCGCTCCGGGAAGAACAAGTCGGGGTCGACCCCCAAGCAGTTGGCCTCGTCTTGCCAACTGCGTCCGTCTGTGTCGATTTGATCCTGCATTCGATGGCCTCCCCTGCCGTAAGGGCCGACTCGGAGGAGCGTTATGACGCCCCTGTAATTACACAGGCGTCATTCTTCACTATCACACATGGTTTGCGCAAGGGGGGATTTCGAATTGTCATCTTGCAGGCATGACGCGGGTTGACCGGGAGGACGTGAAAAATCGCCCAAACACGTGTGGTCAACACCGCGCGCAGCGCGGTGCTCCTGCTACGACTCGCCGCGATTCTGTACGTGTTGGAAACCGAACCGGCCCTTGATGCACAGGTTTCCGTGCGTCACCGAGTGGTCGCTCGGGCTGCTGACCTTGACGATGGTGTTGTCCTGCACGTGCAGGGTGAGCTCGCAACCGACACCGCAATATGGGCAGATCGTGTCGGTCTCGGTCTGCGCAGACTCGTCCCAGGTCCCCGCAGCGCGCATCTCGTGCTCACTGCTGAACATCAATGCCCCCGTCGGGCAGACAGCGATGCAGTTGCCGCAGTACACGCACGCCGAATCTGGCAGGGTGACGTCGAACTCGGTGGTGATGTGCGAATCGAAGCCTCGTCCGCCGACCGCGATCGCGAACGTGTTCTGCCACTGATCGCCGCACGCATCGACGCACTTGTAGCAAAGGATGCACTTCTCGTAATCCCGCACGTACAGCGCGTTGTCTCGCTTCACCGGCTGTTGCCACGTGCGCCGCTCCGTACCGTACCGCTCGACATCGACGCCGTAGTCGTGGTTCCAGCGATCGACGTTCGGCGCCACCGACAAGTCGGTGGTGGAGCCGAGGAACTCGAGCACCATGCGCCGGCTCGTGCGCACCCGATCAGTGTCGGTACGCACGACCATGCCGGCCTCAGCCTTGCGCGAGCACGACGGCACCAGCGTGCGCGATCCCTCGACTTCGACCACGCACACGCGGCAGGCGTTCTTCGGGGTGAGGGTGTCGCCATAGCACAGTGTCGGGATCTCGCCGCCTTCGCTGCCGCGGCACGCATGCAGAAGTGTTGTGCCATCCACGACTTGCACGGCCTGGCCGTCGATGGTGATGTCGACGAGCTTTCGCGGCGAGTTGACGGGCACGTCGTTCACGAGAGCACCCCCAGCTTGGCGAGTGCCGATTCGATGGCGATGGGCGCGGTCTGGCCGAGCGCGCAGATCGAGGCGTCGCGCATGACTTGGCCGATGTCGGCGAGCAGTTGACGATCGCCGGCGAGGCCGCGACCGGATTCGAGACGCACCAGCACCTCTTCTTGGCGCACTGTGCCGACTCTGCACGGCACGCACTGGCCGCAGGACTCATCGCGGAAGAACTCGGCGATTCGCCGAATGAAGGGGACGAGATCGACCGCATCGTCGAGCACCATCACCACACCGGAGCCGAGCGAGAGCCCGGCGGCGCGGGCACCTTCCGTTGTCAGCGACACGTCGAGCTCGTCGGGCGTGACGAACGATCCCGCCGCGCCCCCGATCAAGACCGCACGCAACGTGCGATCGGGGGGCACGCCGCCGGCGAGCTCGATCAGCTGGCGCAGTGTGATGCCGAACGGGGCCTCGTACACCCCTGGCCGGACTACTGCGCCCGACAGGCAGAACAACTTCGTGCCGGTGGAGGCGCCCGAGCCGACCGTGGCATAGGCCTCGCCCCCATCGTGCACGATCGGCAGCACGTTGACCAATGTCTCGACGTTGTTCACGACCGTTGGCATTCCGAACAGACCGACCTCGACGGGGAACGGCGGCTTGTTGCGCGGCTCACCACGGAACCCCTCGATCGAGTTGAAGATCGCAGTCTCCTCGCCACAGATGTAGGCGCCGGCACCGAGGAACACCTGCAGATCGAAGTCGAACCCGGCGCCGATGACGTTGCTGCCGAGCAGACCGGCGGCCTGAGCCTGCACGATCGCGTTGGTGAGTCGTTGGCGGGCCAGTGGGTACTCGCCGCGGAGGTAGATCCAGCCCTGCCGGCAGCCGGTTGCGAAGGCGGTGATCGTGATGGCCTCGATCAGGGCGAACGGATCGCCCTCCATGATGACCCGGTCCTTGAACGTGCCCGGCTCGCTCTCGTCGCCGTTGCACACCAGGTGGTGCGTCGTCGCCGGATGCGACGCGACTGCCGACCACTTGCGCCCGGCGGGGAAGGCGGCGCCGCCACGACCGGCGAGGCGTGAGGTGTTGAGGTGCTCGATGACACCGGCCGCGCCCATCTCGACCGCCTTGGTCAGCGCCGTGTAGCCACCGTGGGCGCGGTACGAGTCGAGGCTCTCGGGGTCGACCACGCCGATGCGCGCCAGCAGCACGAGCGACGGATCACCCGCCTGCGGCACGGCGGCGACGACTGGCGGGTCGGGCGTGACATATGCACGTGGAGCGACGCCAGGCTCGACGACCATCTGCGCAGGGGCCCGCTCGCACAAACCCAGACACGGTGAGGGGTGGCCGCCCATCCGATGAGCGTCGTCAGCGGTGACGCCGGCGATCTGGCACGCCAGGTCGACGCACACGTGCACCTGCGGGCCGAGTTGCTCGGTCGTCGAGAACAATCCGTAGAACGTGGCGACGCCGTAGATCTCTGCCGGAGCGATGTCGAGACGTACGGCGATGTAATTGACGGCACCCGGGCTGATCCAGCCGACGCGATCGTTGACTGCGTGGGGCGTCGGCAGCAGTTGGTGACGATGCACGCGTGTGCCGGCGCCGTGCGCCACATGGCGATCGTCGGCGCTGCGCGCCGCGCCTCGCCACGCCGAGTCCGGCTCCCCGAGCAACGCGTCGACGGCAGCACGCTCCTCGGCGGTCGGTTGGTCCTTGCCGATCTTCAGGTCCACGCGGGCTCCGCTGCGAGGACCTTGTCGAGGCGCACCGCCGTTGCTTTGAACTCCGCCGTTCCCGACTTCGGGTCGCTCGCTTCGATCGTGAGGATGTTGGTGTCGACCTCCTCGGGGAAGTGGAAGGTCATGAACACCAGACCCGGTCGCAACGACGGATCAATGCGAACGGGCGCGAGGATCGAGCCGCGTCGCGAGGTGATGGCCACGGTCTCGCCATCGGCGAACCCGTACTGCGAC
>DATAJN010000521.1:0-1784 GCA_036262105.1 Ilumatobacteraceae bacterium | reverse complement strand
GAGTAATCCAGTTCGGCGACGGATCGCGGATCGAGTCGGACGGCACGTACCAGGCCCCCATCGTCGTACAGAACCCCGACGGATCAGTGCAACTCGACAACGGCGCCATCATCCGCAGCGACGGAACCGTGGTGACACCTGGCGGGTTCGTGATCCCGCCGATCGGCGCCAGAGGCCCTGGGCTGGCGACGCCAACCACGATCGGCGAGCTGCAGCCGCCCTCACCCGTCACCGTCACTGCTGAGCCGACGACCACCACGGAGGTTCAGCCATGAAGAGCCATCGAGTAGATCTTGTCTCGCTCGTGCTCGGGATCATCACGGTCATTGCCGGGTTCGCCGCGATCAGGGCTCGGTTGGGCAACTTGATCAACGATCGGCCGGACGCACTGGTGCCACTCGTGGTGCTTGGCGTCGGTCTGCTGGCCGTCGCTGTCGCCACCCGGCGCATCGTCCACGGGCAGGGCGAGACGCCCGACGACCGGACGATCTAGCTCTTCAAGATGTTGACGGCACGGGCGATCACCAACACCACCGTGCCCAGCGAAACGATCGACTGCAGCATCATCGTCATCTTCGCCCAGCGGACCAACGGCAACGTGTCGGTCGGGCTGAACGCGGCAGCATTCGTGAACGACAGGTAGATGTAGTCGAAGAACTGCGGCTGCCAATCGGGCGGCGACAACTCGGGAGAAGTCATCTGCGGGAAGAGAAAGTCCGGATACGACTTCAGCGCCTGGGCCCGGGCGGCGGGCCCGCCGCGGTCGAGGTTCCAGTACCACATGCCGAACACGATCACGTTGGTCAACCAAATCGCGCCGCCCGTGAGCAGCAGTGTGGTGGCGTCTTCGTGGGCCCGGCCCTGGAGAAGGGCCGTGATCAGGCGGGCCGCAGACCCCGCGTTGGCCAGCGTGATCACCGCGATCAGCATGATGCTGACGACCCGTAGTTGTGGTGAGTGCCGGGTGATTCGGTGCGGATGGGCCACCGACAGCCCCACCGCAAGCAACGCGCCGATGGTTGGCAGCAGCCAGGTCGGTGGGATCTCATACCGGTCGGGGAGGGCGACCTGCAGGGCCGTCGCGGCGACCACGGCGATGCGCACCGGCCATGTCGACTCGCCGTCGGTCAAGCGTCGCCATGCGGGAACGATGGCGGAGGTGGGAATGAACTTCGCCGAGAACGCCAGCATGCGCTCGAGATCCTCGCGCACGCCGCTCGGCAGTTCA
The DNA here is from genome assembly GCA_036262105.1 of Ilumatobacteraceae bacterium. GTDB lineage: Bacteria > Actinomycetota > Acidimicrobiia > Acidimicrobiales > Ilumatobacteraceae > JAENVT01. The sequence goes on along the minus strand of DATAJN010000521.1, from coordinate 556 downwards.
CCCGCTCGATCGTCGGGTTCGGTCACCGTCAAAGTCTTCCACGACGGCCGAACCAGCGATGCTCATTCCCCGAGCGGGCTGTACGCATCGACCTCGATCTCGATGAGGTGCTCAGGGTCGATCAACCTGGACACTTCCACCATGGTCGATACCGGGCGGATGTCGGCGAACACCTCGCCGTGGGCCACGCCCACAGCTTCCCAGTCGGCGATGTCGAGCACGTAGATGCGTGATCGCACGACCTGGTCGAAGGTGGCGCCGGCTTTGGCCAACGCCTCGCCGATGATGCGCAGCGTCACGCGTGCTTGCTCACCGACGTCGCCGCGGCCGACCACTTGACCGTCAACGGTGGCCGTGGTTCCGGCAACGTGGACGTGATCACCGCAGCGCACCACCCTGCTGTAGCCGACGACCCCTTCCCACGGCCCACCCGAGCCCCAACGTTGAATCTTGTTGTCCATTCCCTCAGCATCGCACAGGCCCGCAGCGCCACGAACTTTACTAAACCTTGCGGGTTCACAGACCGATAGAAAGTCGATGAGGACCGTTAGGGACA
>DATAJN010000520.1:0-3461 GCA_036262105.1 Ilumatobacteraceae bacterium | reverse complement strand
TCACCGCCCCGACCAGGAAGCCGAGCGCTCCGGCCACGGGCAGTGTCGCCAGGAACGGCCAGCCGTGATCGGCGATCAGGATCATCGATGTGTACGCGCCGATTCCGAAGAAGGCCGAGTGACCGATCGAGATCTGACCGGAGTATCCGGTCACGATGTTCAAGCCGAGGATGGCGACGGAGAGCGTTACAGCGATCGCCCAACGGATGGCGCTGAAGTTGGCGACGACGTTGACGACGTAGAAGTGGAAACCGAGCACCAGCAGCAGTCCCAGCAGTTGCAAGGCGCGGTGAGTCGTCGACCTCCGTTCGATGATGACAGGCAGCGCGGTCATACCCGTTCGACCCGCTTCGATCCGAACAGGCCCTGAGGACGGAAGTAGAGAACGACGAGGATCACGATCAAGACCATCACCAGCGAGAGCTCACTGCCGACAAACGTGAACAGTGCCGGGGTGAACGTCTCGACGACCCCGACGAGGAGACCTCCGACAACGGCACCCTTGATGGAGTCGAACCCGCCGACACAAGCCGCGGCGAAGCCGAAGAGAAGCACCGCCGCCATGAAGTTGAAGTCGAGAACATTTCGGTACTGGGCGATGATTGCACCGGCGATCGCCCCGATCCCCGCAGCAAGCGCCCAACCCAACATCAACATCCGCTTGACCGGGATGCCAACGATCAGCGACGACTCGGCATTGGCGGCGACGGCGCGGTAGGCAAGCCCAAGCTTGGTCCGTTTGAGCAGCACGTTGAGCAAGATCACGAGGACCGTCACGGTGATCCACACTCCGATGGCCTTGTAGGTGATGAAGAAGTGCGGCAGTCGGTCGGTGATGATGTCGACCTTGTCGTCGAGATGACCGGGGAACGGTGCCGGTATCGGTGTCTTTGGTTGCGTTCCCCACACGGTTGCCGCGCCACCGTTGAGGATGAAGAACAGGCCGAGCGTCAAGATCACCGGTGCCAGCACGCTGCGACTCTCGAGTGGTTGGATGAGGACCCGTTCGATGCCGGCGCCGACGATCATGGACCCGATCACCACGAGAACGATTGCCAGCCAGATGTTCCAGCCGTGCTCGATGGCGAGGACGTAGACGACGAATGTGGAGAACATCGCCATTTCACCTTGGGCGAAGTTGAGATGACCGGTGGTCTTGTAGATCATCACCACCGTCAACGCCATCAGTGCGTACACCGAGCCGTTGGCCAACGCATTCGTCAGGTTCTGCAGGAGCAGTGTGAGCGTGAAGAAGTTGTGCTCGATCCCTGGTACGGCGAGTACGGCGCTCATCCCGTCTCCCCTAGAAACCCAGGTACGCGCGTCGAACGGCGTCGTTGGAGCGCAGCTCGGCGGCGCTACCGGACAGGACGATGCGACCGGCTTCCAGCACGTAGGCGCGGTCGGCGATGTCGAGGGCAAGGTTGGCGTTCTGCTCGACGATCAACATCGTGACGCCCTCCTCCCGGTTCAGCTCGTTGAATCGGGCGAAGAGGCCCTGAATGATCAGCGGTGCGAGCCCGAGGGATGGCTCGTCGAGCAGCAGCAAGCGCGGCCGGCTCATGAGGGCGCGAGCAACGGCTAGCATCTGCTGCTCTCCACCGCTCAGGCTGCCGGCGAGTTGCGTGCGGCGCTCGCCGAGACGTGGAAACAACATGTAGCTGCGTTCGATGTCGCCGCGCACGTGAGCGCGGTCCTTGCGGACGAAGGCACCAACTTGCAGGTTCTCGTCGACGGTCAACTCGGGGAACGTGCCGCGCCCTTGCGGAACATGGGCGATGCCGAGCCCGGCCATCTTCTCCGGCCGCGTGCCGACCAGCTCGGCGCCGCCCAGTGTGACACTGCCCTTCGTGTCGACCATTTGGCAGATGGCTCGGATGGTCGTGGTCTTACCGGCGCCATTGGCGCCGAGTAGTACGACGACCTCGGCCTCGTCGACGTGCAGGTCGACACCTCGGAGCACCTGGACGGGACCGTAGGATGCATCCAGCCCGGTCACTTCCAGCATGGTGGTCATCGGTACACGCTCACCGAGCACTGCTTCCGAGATACGCCTCGATCACGCGCTGATCGTTCTGCACGTCTGCGGGGGAGCCCTCAGCGATCTTCCGACCGAAGTCGAGTACCACGACCTTGTCGGAGATGCCCATGACGAGTTGCATGTGGTGCTCGACGAGCAGCACGGTCAACCCGAACTGGGCGCCAAGGCTGCGGGTCGTCCGGCCGAGCTCTTCGACCTCGGCATGAGTCAAACCGGACGCGGGTTCGTCGAGCAACAGCAGTCGTGGTCGAGCAGCCATCGCCCGGGCGAGCTCGATCCGCTTGAGCGTTCCGAACGGCAGACCCACGGCGGGCCGCAGGGCCAACTCGGCAAGGCCGAGGAAGCTCAGGATGTTCATCGCCTCCTGGGTGATCCGCGCCTCCTCTCGCCGCACGCCGATGCGGAACGGCGCCGTGGCGAAGTTGACCTTGCAGCGGCTGTGTGCGCCGACCATCACGTTCTCGAGCACGCTGAGGCGGGGGAACAGGGCCAGGTTCTGGAAAGTTCGCGCCACGCCGAGCGCGGCGATCTCGTGGGCGTCGACCTCCAGCAGGTCGTCGCCGTCGAACACGACCCGACCAGAGTCCGGCTGGTAGATCCGCGAGACGACGTTGAACAACGTGGTCTTCCCCGCGCCATTGGGACCGATCAAGCCGCAGATCTCGTGCTCGGCGATCGAGAACGACAGCTCGTCGAGCGCGACGACACCCCCGAATCGCACGGACACTTCCCGTACATCGAGAAAAGCCGGATTCGTCAAACCACTCCCCCTGTCCCCGCGGACAGAGTACACCTGACGGTGACATGTGAATTTTTTGAGGTGAACGGTGACATCGGGTTGCGGCGAGGAGGTCGGCGGATACAGTGCGGCCACCGTCGAGGGGCCAGGTGTGCCGTCCCTTCCAGCACTGTCCACGCGCCGCTCGCCCGTCGCCGTAGCTGGAGGTCACGAGCCATGCTCGCCGCCGTACGTTCCGCCACATTCCTCGGTGTCGAAGGTCGCCCCGTGACCGTCGAGGTCCACGTGTCACACGGGCTTCCCGCCTTTCAGATCGTCGGCTTGCCCGACGAGGCGTGTCGTGAATCGCGCGACCGCGTCCGCGCAGCGGTGCTGTCGAGCGGACTGCCTTGGCCGTCCTGTCGAATGACCGTCAACCTGGCACCCTCCAGCCAGCGCAAGGGCGGGTCCGGTCTCGATCTGGCGATCGCTGTCGGGCTCCTTGCCGCCAACGACGAAGTCCCGTCGGAGGCGCTGGCAGGTCTCGGTTTCGTCGGCGAACTAGGTCTCGACGGCTCACTTCGTGCCGTTGCCGGAGTCGCTCCGATGGTGGGCGCGCTCGATGGCCTCACCCCTGTCGTGCCCCAGGCGTCGTACCGCGAGGCGCGGGCGGTCTCGTCGGGGGAGGTGCGTGTCGCCACC